>NZ_RZSA01000464.1:0-5017 GCF_003998075.1 Mesorhizobium sp. M2A.F.Ca.ET.037.01.1.1
CTGGAAAAGCTCATCCTTGGGGAGGGGCCTGAAACGATTGCCGCCTTCATCGGCGAGCCGATCATGGGTGCCGGCGGCGTCGTCGTCCCGCCCGCCGGCTATTGGGAGAAAATCCAGGCGGTGCTGTCTAAGTATGACATCCTGCTGGTGGCCGACGAGGTGATCTGCGGTTTTGGCCGCACCGGCGAGATGTTCGGCTCGCAGACCTTCGGCATCAAGCCAGATATCATGGTGCTGTCGAAGCAGATTTCCTCCTCCTATCTACCGATCTCGGCGCTGCTCATCAATGACAAGGTGTTCGAGCCGATCGCCGACGAGAGCAACCGCATCGGAACTTTCGGTCACGGCTTCACCGGCGGCGGTCATCCGGTCGCCGCGGCGGTCGCGCTGGAGAACATCAAGCTGATCGAGGAGCGCGACCTCGTCGGCAATGCGCGCAAGGTCGGCGCGCATTTGCAGGCAAGGCTGCGCGAGCTCGCCTCGCATCCGCTGGTTGGCGAGGTGCGCGGGGTCGGCCTCATCGCCGCGGTCGAGCTCGTCGCCGACAAGGCGACCAAGGCGCCTTTGGGCAAGCCGGCGGCGCTCGGCACGCTGGTCAACGGCTTCCTGCAGCAGAATGGCGTGATCTCGCGCAACATGGGCGATGCCATCGCCTTCTGTCCGCCACTGATCATCACCGAGGCGCAGATCGACGCTTTGGTCGATGCGTTCCAGCAGTCGCTAGACGCTGCCCTGCCGCAAGTTCATCCGGCTGGTCATTCCCGCATTGACACATAAGATATAAGATGTAAGTTACACGACTATTGGACGCATCTGGTTGCGGCATGTCGCAGACCTATTAAATGCCAACGTAGAAATGGCAGTTGGATACCAAGGCAACCAAAGCCGAAATCGAGAAAACTTCAGCCCATCAGGGCGCTGAAAAATGGGAGACTGATATGAGAGGATTGAAGAAGTCACTGGCATTGGCACTGTCGGCGACGGTGCTGTCGGCAGGAATGGCGCATGCCGCCGACTGGTGGCCGTTCAAGATCGCGTCGGCGAAGGACGGCGATCTGAAGAAGGTCGGAGAGATCGACTACAAGCCGCTCGACAAGGCGGAAAAACCTTGGAAGCTGTGCGTGCTCTTTCCGCATTTGCAGGACAGTTACTGGGTATCGGTGGACTACGGCATCGTCGAGGAAGCGAAACGTCTCGGCGTCAAGGTGACGGTGCTGCAGGCCGGTGGTTACACGGCCCTCCCGAAGCAGATCTCGCAATATGACGACTGCGTCGCCTCGGGAGCCGACGCCATCCTGATCTCCGCGATCTCGGAAGCCGGCGTGGCGGCCAAGATCAACGAGGGCATGGGCAAGGGCATCGTCAACATCGCCGTCGCCAATCCGATCCTGGAGACACCGATCACCGCCCGCATCACGCCCGACTTCTACCAGAAGGGTTTTCAGACCGGCGAATATGTGAAGAAGTTTCTCGGCGACAAGCAGGGCACCGCAGTGGCGTTCCCCGGACCGCAGGGCAGCGGCTGGGCCGAAACCTACATGGACGGCTTCCGCGACAGCACCAAGACAGGCAACATCAAGCTGGTCGGCGAGATGTTCGGGGAGGCAAGCGTGCCGGCGCAGCTCAAGCTGGTCGAGGACGCGCTGCAGACCCATCCGGACGTCAACGTGATCTGGGGCGGCGCACCGACCGCGGAAGCAGCGATCGGCGCCGTGGCCGATGCCGGCCTGAGCAATGTGACGATCATGTCGTCCTACGAAAACCAGACCATGCTGAAGGCGGTGAAGGGCGGCCAGGTGCTGGGCTTCGCGACCGAGTATCCGGTCATTATGGGCCGCATCGGCGTCGACCTGGCGGTGCGCGCGCTGGAGAAGAAGGACCACGAAAAGGTTCTGCTGGTTGCCCCCGGCATCGTTACCAAGGACAATGTCGACAAGATCGACACGACCCAGATCTTCGCGCCGGACAACTGGCGCCCCGTTTTCTCGGTCGAATAGCAACGAGGCCGCCGGCGCGGCCTTCAGCTTCGCGATCATATCGCGATCCTCCCGGCCTGGCCGCCTTGCAGAAGGCGGTCAGGCGACTTGATGCAATTCCAGGCGAAACCGCCGCGCAGTTTGCTCGAATTGCTCTTGCCGGCTTTGGGCCTTTGGACAAGATGCTGGAAGTTACAGGGTTCACCAAAAGATTCCGCGGCATCGCCGCGCTCGATAATGTCGACTTCTCCCTCAACGAGGGCGAGGTCCATGCATTGCTTGGCGAGAATGGCGCCGGCAAGTCGACGCTTATCAATCTCATTGCCGGCACGTTTCCCTGGGCCGAAGGCGTCTACCGCATCAACGGCCGCACCATCACCAGCCTGACGCCGCAGGTGGCGCAGGAGATCGGCATCGCCGCCGTCTTCCAGGAATTCAGCCTGGTGCCCGACCTTACCGTGGTCGAGAACATCTTCCTCGGCCGCGAGCAGTCGTCCGGGCTGTTCCTGAAGCGCAAGCAGATGCGCCAGGCCGCCGCCGAGCTGCTGGACGGTCTCGGCTTCCATTTGCCGCTCGACGAGAAGGTCGCCTTCCTGTCGCGCGCGCAAAAGCAGATGGTCGAGATCGCCAAGGCGCTGCGCATGCGGCCGAAGGTGCTGATCCTCGACGAGCCGACCGCGTCGCTCACCGACGGCGAGGCGCAAAAGCTCTTCAATGCCGTGGCGCTGCTCAAGGCGCGCGGCGTCGGCATCATCTATGTCTCGCATCGCATGAGCGAGATCCGCAATCTCTCCGACCGCGTCACCGTTTTGCGCGGCGGCAAGAAGATCGGTACGGTGGTCACCGCCGAGATTTCGGACCAGGGCCTGATCGAGATGATGGTCGGCCGCCCCGTCGAACAGCTCTTTCCGAAGATCGAGGACAAGCCCGGCGCGGTCAGGCTCGAGGTGCGGGATCTCACGACGGAGAAGCACTCCGTCATCGGCGCCTCCTTCACGGCGCATGCAGGCGAGGTGGTCGGCCTTGCCGGACTGGTCGGCTGCGGGCGCAGCGAGCTCTGCCGCGCCGTCTTCGGCCTGGAGACTATCGAGGCGGGTACGATCATGCTGGGCGAGAAGCCGATCGAGCGGCCGACGCCGACGTCGATGCTTGCCGCCAATGTCTGTTATTTCCCGGCCGATCGCGGGTCGGAAGGCCTGGCACTGGTGCGGCCGGCGCGCGAGAACGCAACCATGAGCTCGCTCGATCTGCCGCAATTGTCGTCGGGACCGGTGCTGAAATTCTGGCGCGAGACCGAGACGATCAAGGAGCCGCTTACCAATCTCGCGCTCAGGCCCTTGGCGCCCGAGCGCAAGGCGTCCGCCTTCTCCGGCGGCAACCAGCAGAAACTGATGCTGGCGCGCGGCCTGATGAAATCCTTCGATGTCTATCTGTTCGATGAACCCACCGTCGGCATCGATGTCGGAGCGAAGGCCGATGTCTACAACCTCATCAAGTCGCTGGTCGAGGCCGGCGCCTCGGTCGTCGTTTCGACATCCGAATTGCCGGAGCTGATCAATCTCGCTTCGCGAGTCTATGTCATGCATGAAGGCAAAATCGTCGCCGAGCTTGCCCAGCACGAGCTCAGCGAAGCCCAGGTGTTGTCGCACTATTTCGGAGGGCGCGCATGAGCTCTGAAACGGCGACCGTGACCGTTGCCAACGCGCCATCGCATCGCGCGAGCCGGCTCGACCGCTTCCTCATGCAAGGCGGCATCGTCATCACCTTCCTGGTCGTAGCGGTCGTCGCAACCGCGCTGATCGAGCCGCGTTTCCTCAACCGGCTCAACCTGCTCAACGTCATGCGCAACTTCGCGCTACTGCTCATCCCGTCGCTGGCGCAGATGCTGGTGATGACGGCCGGCGGCTTCGACCTGTCGGTGGGCGCTGTGGTGTCGGCGACCTCGGTGGTGACTGCCGCGGTGATGCTGGTCGGCAGCTTCTATTTCCCCGGTATGGAATCGGCCCTCATCATCGCGTCGCTGGTGATTGCACTCGGCGTCGGGGCGCTTGTCGGCCTCGCCAATGCCGGTCTGGTTGCGACCTTCTCGCTCTCGCCATTCATGGTGACGCTGGCGATGATGTCGGTGCTGATGGGCATCGCGCTCTATTTCACGCAGGGCATTCCGATCTACGGCGTGATGGATTCCTTCGTCGCCAATGTCGGACGCGGCCAGTTCCTGGGCTTGCCGATCGTTCTTTGGGTGGGGCTGGGCGTGCTTGCCGCCTGCATCGTCATGCAGCGTTTCACTGCGCTCGGCCGCCATATCTACGCGGTGGGCAGCGACCAGCGCTCGGCGCGGCTGTCAGGCGTTGCCACAGGCCGCACGCTGATCGCGGCCTATATGCTCGCCGGCCTGCTCGCCGCGCTCACCGGCTTCCTGATGACGTCACGGCTCGGCTCCGGCCAGTCGACTATCGGCGGAACGCTGGCGCTCGAAACCATTGCCGCGGCCGTCATCGGTGGCGTCTCGCTGCGCGGCGGCGTCGGCCGCGCCGAACTGGTGGCGCTGGCGGCGCTGTTCCTGTCGGTGATCGCCAACGCCATGAACCTGGTGCAGGTCGACAGCAAATATCAAACGCTGGTGCTTGGCGCGGTGCTGATCGTGGCCTTGGCCATCGAACGGCTTCTGTTGAGAAAGCGGCAGGCATGAGCACGGAGGCCAAGACACAACCGATGGCTCAGCCTTCCGGTCTCTCGCTGAAGGAGATTCTGCGCGCCGCGCGGCTGCCGATCGCCATCTTCGTGGTGCTGGTCCTGTTCGGCCTGGTCGAGCCGCGCGTGCTTTCCGTCGGTAATTTCCGCAACATAGCGCTGCAGGGGAGCTATCTGGCCATCTTCGCCATGGCGCAGACAATGGTGCTTTTGACGCGTGGCTTCGATCTGTCGCTCGGCTACACCGTCTCGCTGGTCAGCGTCGCCGCCTCGATGGCGATGGTGGCAACGGGTGGCGGCGACGTTTCGATCCTCTATGGGATCGGAGCGGCGGTTCTGATCGCCCG
>NZ_RZSA01000465.1:0-5005 GCF_003998075.1 Mesorhizobium sp. M2A.F.Ca.ET.037.01.1.1
GGCGTGTGATTACCAGGTCACCCCCTTCACGCAAGTTCGAACGATTGCGATAGAGAACGACATGAAAGCCGAGAAACCCCCGATCTGGCCATGATCAACCGCTGGGGGCTGCTCCTCGGATTTTCGGTATTGGCCGTCGGCGCCTCCGCGACAGAGGCGCGATCCGCCGGGGCGAACGCCGCGCGCGCGCCAGCGCGACCCGCTGTTGTTGGCCTCCCGATATCTTTAGTGGGTGGCTGGATCAGGTTCTTGAATCAATTTGGGCGAACCGCTTCGTAACCCGTTGGCGAACAACAATTATGTTAGTCGCTGAGGGACGACCTTTACCAAAGAAAGTCAGTAATTTGCGGGCGGTTCGCCAATCCATGTCCTTCGTGTGATTTTGTGCGGTCTGGCGAACCGGATAAGAACCCGAAGTGAGCCACCTTCTTATTCCTAATCTGTAGGTCGCATTCGATTCCTGCCGGGATCACCACTTAGGCTCGCGATAGGCTCAACTGACGTTGTCAAGGTCGGTATTCCGGGCAACAGCGCCTTATCGCTCGATTACGCGCGGAGCCACGAACCTAGTAGGCCTTCTCGTCATATCGCCTCGGCCCCGCGGGTGCGGTTTAAATGCGCCAAGGCCACAGACGTAAAGAACTTCTCGTGGTTCAGTTGGCTGGGATCGTTATCGTCGTTACGCGATTGTTTTTACTGCATTTTTCAAGTTTCGACTGCGAATTTGTATCACAATAGGTATCACAAGGCGTAGCACAGGTCTTTGCCAATTAGCCCCAGCCCGGTGGCCATTCAGGATTAGGAAAAACTGCCGGCTCATTATCGGGCCGACGCCACCGGCAGCAGGTTATGATGAGCGATCAGGCGCGCCTTTTCTTAGGAGGTCGGGGCGCTACCTCAGCCAAACTCCTGCGCGCCAATGCCATGTCGAGGATGTCAGATTTTCCCCCTCTCGCCAGGCAGGCGCTGATCCTCAACGATTTCTCGGCTCGACTGGAGCCAAGATAAATGTTTGAGATGAAACGTCGACGGGTTCCGTCGCCTGAATCCAAAGGCGCCTCGGAAGCATCGACGTGAATTAGGAAGACAGTGTCGAATTGAAGACCGGCGACATACTCCGGCATGCTGAAGACAAATCTCTTACCTGCATGCCTTAGCTCGGAGGATGGTTCACGGCTTAGGATGGGCAGGTGCGCGCCAGCGAACTGGCCGCTTGCCGCCTTCAAGTAAGTGTCGAATTGCTCCTCGCTGGCGCACAGAACCGCGACACGTCGACCACCTCCATCAATCGAGCGAGCTATTTTTTGCGCTTCTGTGAAGACGTCCAGGAACAGGTCAACCTCTTTGGCATATACGGTGAGCTCGGGCACGTCACCGTTTGCCAGTTCCGCCTTTCCAGCATAGGCATCCCATTCGCCGGGTATATCAATGGCTGGGAAGGTAGCATCCAGATCAGCGAGGAATTCAGCGATTTGTGGAGTGTACCGAAAGACTCGCTCAAGCTTTACAAGCTCGGACCCCTGGAGCCCGGTCGATGCGGAGAAAAGATTCTGACCGTCTTCTCCATAGTTGGCGAACGTGTCACGAGGGCTCTGTTTCAGGTCATAGGCCATGAAAATCGGCGGTCTCTTGGGCCTGCCATCTCTATCTGGTGAGCGTTTAATCAGCTTGTGGAGTGTCTGGCGCTCGATGGAGGTGAATAGATGAAGTTCATCGACAAAAAGAACGTCATAGCCATCTCGGTCCCTGATGCGATCCCAGCGATTCGAATCGAGGAAAGAGTTAAAATCACCGATCATCTGGTCGACGCTTAGGGTGCTCATCTCTCCCAAGTGTTTGCGGTAGCGCCGGTGGATTTCGAGGATGAACCGCCGGTCAACTTCCTGTGGCAGTCCCATCAACCACGCTGGACGAGGCGTCGTTCCCTTAGCATAGCGCTCGCCCTTCTCCTCACCTGCTCTGACCCCCTCGGCGTCAAGGACGCTCGCAAATTCGTTCATCACTTCCGCAACAAATCGATTGTCAGATCCTGCCAGAGCAGCTTCGTATCGCTCTTTGAGGTCTTGCGTTATCGTCTCGAACTGCGCGCTGGCCAAGCTCGAGGCGGCAATCTCCTTCAAGACCGCCTTGATGAGCTCGGCTTGAAGTCTTCTGCCCTCGCGACCATCCAAGGAAAGCGGTATCAGTTGATCGAGTTCGAAATTAAGGTTTTTGTGTGCGAGGTCATAGAGCGTGCGAACCTCCAGTTTTACGCGCCTTCCCGGAGCATAGAACAGACCAGTAGTGTCGAGGCTCTCCCCGATCGAATTGACAAGGTCAGCGGAAGCGAAACTGTGGGTGAGGAAGCCGAATTTGAGCGATTTATCCCCGCCTTCGGCAATGATCGCGTCCCTCAGGAATTTGATGACAAGGGATAGTGTTTTCCCTGTGCCGGCAGCGCCACGCAATCTGACGGGACCGTCGTGAGGCTTATCGACGAAGCTCCGCTGCTCCTCGGTCAGCTTCGAACGATACCATTGATCGAGGGTAGCGCCCTGAACGAAACCCTGCGGAAGCCTCTGACTTAGAGTAATGCCAGCTCGAGTTCCTTCTGATTGAGCGATGCAGGGGGCGAGGACCGCATCAACCACACCGGCTTTTGCCTCGTCATAGATATCCAAGTGCCGATCAAGGCTTGCAAAATCGACCGTCTCTTCCAGCTTGGCGAAGACAAACAGATCCTTGTTGGCGCGCGGCCTTGTTTCGAAGTGAAGTCTTGGCTTCCAGCCAAAGTTCCGCGGCACTGCCTGAATCGAGAACATGCTGCCCTCGTGGTGCTTGCGCCATCCAGTCGGGATGCTGACGCTGTCCGTAAAGACGAAGCGGCCGGCCGTAATGATGCGTTCCAATGTGGCGGCGCGCGAAGCTTTGTCCGCTAGGACACCGTCGGCCGCCAGGTTCACGACAACGATCGGCGTCTCATCCGTTTCGAGTTCGGGCTCGAAGAGATAGACCACATTTCCCACTTCTACCCGTTTGATGCTGGCGTCTCCGTCCGGTGTCCCAAAGTGCGAAAACCATTCGTCCGAAATCGAGAACTGCGAAAGGCGAAACAGGGTTTTGGGGGTCAGCACAAGTGCCTTCAATTTGGGACTCCGGCGAATTGTTCAACTAGGTCGTCAATCGCTAGGGCTCCAAGAGCGGTGACCTCATCCGGCAGACCGATCCTGGAATATTGTTGCGCGAAAAGTTGGAGAAGCTTGAACCTATAGAGCCCTGTCAGTCGCCCGGCCCGGACGGCGGTGGGCCGAGCGCCGTCGCTCCGTGACCTTTGCACGCTTGTCGAGACGAAATAATCCACTTCGGGCAGGGTATAGATTCGACGCATCCTGACGACGAAGCCGACATTGGTGTCGTCTATGATTTCGCTTATGAAGAAATGTCCGTCACCCATTGTCTTCTTGGCGGCGGTGATATGTGTCTTCGCATAAGCTGCTGCATTTGAAGCGCCCCTGCAAAGAGCTTGGAAACGCTCCATGTGAGTGAGGCTGGCATCCAGGCAAACTGCCAGCCGACGCAGATCAACAGCCAATTGATCAGCGTCCTTCTTTTTCAGCTTCTGAAGCTCCGAAACCTTCAGAGCGATCGCGTCGGGCCCCGAACTCTGCAGCCAAATGTGCAACGCGTCGGGCTCATTGTCGCCGATCAGTTTCAGGATCGACTTTGTGGCTGCCGCGGATATCTCCGAGACGTGCCCAGGAGCCCAAAACCGCGCCAGATATTCTCGGAACGGGTAGATCGGGACGTACGCGATCACACCGTCAGTCTTTCCATGCGCGAGGTCGCAATCCGCATTGATGACAATGCCGAGAGGCGGACCATCGTGCCCTGCAGGCCATTCAAGGCGGATGATGTCGCCTTGTCCGCGCGGCTCCTGGTGAGAGCTGCGCTCCGTCTCTTTGATGCTACCCACGCGCCCCCCGGCACCTTGAATTCAAATCACTATTAGACGACGATGGTTACTTGGTCCATATTTTTGAGATGAGTTGAGAAACCGCCAGGCGAGTTTCCCACACGTTTCTTGAGCACACAAATTGTTTCGACATGGTTTCCCTTCCGACAGCCGCCCAGCCGTGTCAGCAGATGCACTAGGAAAAAATTTGGACCACTTCGCCACGGCGAAACATGTGATGCCCAATAGGCAGTTGCCGCCCTACCCCAGGAGACATCAGTCTCGCCAAGTCACGTACTTGCGTAAATTGCGTAAACCGGCAATCAATATCGGGGGACCTGAATATGGGGAAGTCAGGCTATTGCCGGACGGTGGCTGGGGGGGCTGGTTAATGACTACACATTTGTCGGCGAGACTGACCTGGCACGATGATGCCTGGAATGGGCACATATGCAAACAGCCGACGCTCAACGCCGCCTGCATGGTGCATGATCACGTGCGCTCTCACCGAGATGACGGAATCGAGCACGATCATCGCGGCGAAACAATCGGCGCGGTACGCAAGGCGACCAAGTACCTTCCTCCCTGCCAGCGGGATGCGAACGCGTTTGGCGAGGAGCGTTTCTCCATCCTGCACCAAGATCCGCTGGAGGGTCGCGCCCTGCCGAGCGCGGAAGAGGAATTGCCTCCCTATTCATGCTGCCCCACCCCCTACCGGTGGATGCTTGAGGCGAACTTCCGCGAGATTTGCGAAGAGGAGAACCTACTCATCCCCGCGAGGCGGAATTTGGATTCATCGCCGACCTGGGTGATGGAAGATTCTCGTCAGCGCGCCCTGCTCACTCACTTCTGGGGAAAACTAGAAAAGGGAAAGTCACTGATTTTCTACTATTGCAACCGGGGCAATGCGGTTGACGACTCCGTCAACCGCATAATCGTCGGGGTCTCACGCATCTCCAGCATTGGCGACCCGGTCTATTTCGGTCGGCGACCCGACAAGCCTGGCAACTTTCCCGTATGGTCGCGGCGCATTAGCAACGCCATGCCGACCGAAGGCGTTCGCATTCCCTACCA
>NZ_RZSA01000466.1:0-4999 GCF_003998075.1 Mesorhizobium sp. M2A.F.Ca.ET.037.01.1.1
TCTCGGCGCTGCGCGCCGATCCACCTTCTCCCAAAAGGGGAGAAGGAGCGCGCGCGTGTCACCCCTCGTTGATCATCGCCTCGATGTTGTAGCCATCGGGGTCAAGCACAAAGCAGGCGTAGTAATTTTCCGCATAATCCGGGCGCCGCCCCGGCGCGCCGTTGTCCGTCGCGCCCGCCGCGAGCGCCGCGCGATGGAACGCATCGACCTCCGCCTTGCTCTTCACCCGAAACGCGACATGCAGATGGGTGAGCGGCGGCTTCTCGCCCGTGCTCTGGATCTCGAACAGGCAGCCATTGCCGACATCGAAGGCCCAGAAAATGCCGTGCTTGCCGAAGGAAAGGCGATACCCCAACGGCGTGAAGGCCTGTTCGTAGAAGAGCTTGCTCTTGGCGAGGTCGCTGACTTCGATGGTGATGTGGTCGATCATAGCAAAGCGCCGCTACCGGGCCGCAGCGCCTGTCAGTCGGCTATGCTTCAACATACTCAGCGAGACTGACTGCCTTGGGAACTTCCAGCCCATCGGCGCGCAGACCCTCTATGTGGAAACGAATTGCGTCGCGGATTTCGTTCTCCACTTCAGGCACTGTTGCACCTGTCGCGATGCAGCCTGGCAGGTCAGGAACATATGCGGAAAAGTTGCTTCCGGCTTTTTCGATCACCACCGCGTAGCGCATGCCATCACTCCTTTAAGCCGGACTGCTTGAGAATGCTGTTCAGCGTTCCTGGCGCAACCTCTTCAGACGGCTTGCCGGCCACGGTGACGCGGCCGGCTTTGATTTTGTGCTTATATTGGCGATGGCTGCCTTTGGTTGCAACCAGATACCAACCGTCGGCCTCCAGCATGCGAATTACTTCGCGGACCGTAAGCCGGGGCGGCATCTAGATTCTCAGCTGCACCCGCTCGTCGAACCGCACGTATCGCACTTCTCGCAGGTGCCGTTTCGCACCATGGTGAAGTTGTGGCACTCGGAGCATTCGTTACCGGTGTAGCCCTGGAGCAGCGACTGCTGGCGGCGGGTCGCGGCGAGCTTTTTCGCCTCGGCCGCCTCGTTGGCGGCGGCGTCGGTGAAGAGAGCTTCGGCGCCGCCGGCGGCCTCGGCTTCTTCTTCCACCATGTCTTCGGCCAGTTCCCTGGCGCGCTCCTCATAGTCGCGCTTGTAGGCGAGCGCCTCGTCGCTGGCCGGCTTCAGCGCCAGCACGTTGGAGCCGGCGAAGGCGGTCGGCGCGGCGCGGGCAGGGGCAGGCGTCGACGTTGACCCGCCAAAGCCCTTGGGCTCGCTGCCGATGCCCGACACCAGCTTCACCGGCGAGGCGCCGCGATAGAGGCCCTTGGAGAAGGGCGTCGCCTTGCCTTCGGTGATGCCGCGGCCGAGCGCCGTCTTGTCGAAATCCGACTGGTCGACATGGGCGAGGTCGTGGCGGCCGAGATAGGAGACGGCAAGCTCGCGGAACACGTAGTCGAGGATCGACGTCGCGTTCTTGATCGCGTCGTTGCCCTGCACCATGCCGGCCGGCTCGAACTTGGTGAAGGTGAAGGCCTCGACATATTCGTCGAGCGGCACGCCGTATTGCAGGCCGAGCGAGATGGCGATGGCGAAGTTATTCATCATCGCGCGGAAGGCAGCGCCCTCCTTGTGCATGTCGATGAAGATCTCGCCGAGACGACCGTCATCGAATTCTCCGGTGCGGAGATACACCTTGTGGCCGCCGACGACGGCCTTCTGCGTATAACCCTTGCGGCGGTTCGGCAGTTTTTCGCGGTCGCGGTAGAGACGCTCGATGACGCGCTCGACGATCTTTTCCGTCACCTGCACGGCGCGCTGCGCGGCGGGTGCCGCGATCAGCTGCTCGACCGCCTCGTCCTCGTCCTCCTCGCCATCGGCGAGCAGCGAGGCGTTGAGCGGCTGCGACAGCTTCGAGCCGTCGCGATAGAGCGCATTGGCCTTCAGCGCCAGCTTCCAGGACAGCATGTAGGCGTTCTTCGCGTCCTCGACCGTCGCCTCGTTCGGCATGTTGATGGTCTTGGAGATGGCGCCCGAGATGAAGGGCTGGGCGGCCGCCATCATCAGGATGTGGCTCTGGATCGAGAGCGAGCGCTTGCCGATCTTGCCGCAGGGGCTGGCGCAGTCGAACACCGGCAGGTGCTGGTCTTTTAGAAATGGTGCTCCCTCAAGGGTCATCGCACCGCAGACATGGATGTTGGCGGCGTCGATGTCCTTCTTCGAGAAGCCGAGGGCCGGCAGCATCTCGAAGGAGATGTCGCCGAGCTGCTCGTCGGTGAAGCCGAGCGTTTCCTTCACCCAGTCGGCGCCGAGCGTCCACTGGTTGAACACGAACTTGATGTCGAAGGCCGACTTCAGCGCCGCATTCAGCGCCGCGATCTTTTCGTCGGTGAAGCCCTTGGCCTTCAGTGTCGACGGGTTGATGCCCGGCGCCTGGTTGAGGTTGCCGTGGCCGACGGCGTAGGCCTCGATCTCGGCGATCTGGCTTTCGGAATAGCCGAGCGTCCTCAGCGCTTCCGGCACGGCGCGGTTAATGATCTTGAAGTAGCCGCCGCCGGCGAGCTTCTTGAACTTCACCAGGGCGAAGTCGGGCTCGATGCCTGTGGTGTCGCAATCCATGACCAGGCCGATCGTGCCGGTCGGCGCGATCACCGTCGCCTGCGCGTTGCGGTAGCCGTGCTCCTCGCCGAGCTCGATGGCGCGGTCCCAGGCAGCGCGGGCATGCTCCGCCAAAGCCGGCTGCTTCAGGTCAGAGGCGACGAGAGGCACCGGGTTGACGGCGAGTTTTTCGTAGCCGTCCTTGTCGCCATAGGCAGCGCAGCGATGGTTGCGCATGACGCGCAGCATGTTCTGGGCGTTGCGGTCATAGTCCGGGAAGGCGCCGAGCTCGGAAGCCATCTCGGCCGAGGTCGAGTAGGCGACGCCGGTCATGATCGCGGTGAGCGCGGCGCAGATCGCGCGGCCCTCGTCGGAGTCGTAAGGAATGCCCGAGGTCATCAGCAGGCCGCCGATATTTGCGTAGCCGAGGCCGAGCGTGCGGTAGTCGTAGGAGAGCTTGGCGATCTCCTTGGACGGAAACTGCGCCATCATCACCGAGATTTCGAGCACGACGGTCCACAGGCGAACGGTGTGCTCGTAAGCGGCGATGTCGATCGTGCCGTCTTCCCTGCGGTAGGGCAGCAGGTTGATCGAAGCGAGATTGCAGGCCGTGTCGTCGAGGAACATGTATTCCGAGCACGGGTTGGAGGCCCGGATCGCACCGGCAGAGGCGCAGGTGTGCCAGTCGTTCATCGTCGTGTTGAAGTGCAGGCCCGGATCGGCCGACGCCCAGGCGGCGTAGCCGATCTTTTCCCACAGGTCGCGCGCCTTCAGCGTCTTCAGCACCTTGCCGTCCTTGCGGGCGGTGAGCTGCCAGTCGCCATCGGCCTCGACGGCGCGCAGGAAATTGTCCTTCAGCGACACCGAGTTGTTGGAGTTCTGGCCGGAGACGGTGAGATAGGCGTCCGAATCCCAGTCGGTGTCGTAGGTGTTGAACGCCATCGAGGTGTAGCCTTGCTTGGCGAACTGGATGACGCGGTAGATGTAGTTCTCCGGCACGGCGTCCTTCTTGGCCGCCTTGATCTCGCGCTTCAGCGCGGTGTTCAGCGCCGGGTCGAAGCAGTCGTCGCCATTGCCTTCGCAATTGACGCAGGCCTTCATGATGGCTTCGAGGTGCTTCTTGACGATCTTGGAGCCGGTCACCAGCGAGGCGACCTTCTGCTCTTCATTGACCTTCCAGTCGATGAACTGCTCGATGTCGGGGTGGTCGGCGTCGACGATGACCATCTTGGCGGCGCGGCGCGTCGTGCCGCCCGACTTGATGGCGCCCGCGGCGCGGTCGCCGATCTTGAGGAAGCTCATCAGGCCGGAGGAGCGGCCGCCGCCGGAAAGCTTCTCGCCTTCGCCGCGCAGCATCGAGAAGTTCGAACCGGTACCGGAGCCGTATTTGAACAGGCGCGCCTCGCGCACCCACAGATCCATGATGCCGCCCTCGTTGACGAGGTCGTCCTGCACGCTCTGGATGAAGCAGGCATGCGGCTGCGGATGCTCGTAGGCCGACTTCGACTTGGTCAGCTTGCCGGTGAAGGGGTCGACATAGAAGTGGCCCTGGCTCGGGCCGTCGATGCCATAGGCCCAGTGCAGGCCAGTGTTGAACCATTGCGGCGAGTTCGGCGCGACGCGCTGGGTGGCGAGCATATAGGCAAGCTCGTCGCGGAAGGCGCGCGCGTCTTCCTCCGACTTGAAGTAGCCGCCCTTCCAGCCCCAATAGGTCCAGGTGCCGGAGAGACGATCGAAGACCTGGCGGGCGTCGGTTTCCGAACCGTAGCGCTCGGCCTCGGGCAGCTTGGCGAGCTCAGCCTCGTCGGCGATCGAGCGCCACAGGAAGGAGGGGACGTCGTTCTCCTCGACCTTCTTCAGCCGAGCCGGCACGCCGGCCTTGCGAAAATATTTCTGGGCCAGGATGTCGGCGGCGACCTGGCTGAACTGCGCCGGCACATCGATGTTGTCGAGGCGGAACACGACCGAGCCGTCGGGATTCTTGATCTCCGACAGGGCCTTGCGGAATTCGATCTCCGCATAGGCTGATTGCTCTGGCTTGGTGAAGCGACGCTCGATGCGCATTGGTCCGGTCCCTTTGTGTCTATATATAGCGCCTTTCCCCGGGGATTTCTGCCCCACATGGCGAAAAGCGCAGTCCGCCGTTTGCCGGCATTGCGAGCAACGCCGGCACTCTCCTCGTCGCAGGCGCCGGCATGCAGGCAGCAGAAGGCTTTCCCAGGCATTTGCCCAGGCTGCAGGCCGACCCTCGCGGGTCCCTAAACTGAAACTTTGATCGATTCCCTCCGTAGAGGGAGGTTCACATTATCTAGCGTCTAGCCTGCCTGCAAACACTAAATATAGTGTTAACAGATGATTTTTTCCAGGCCGACAATTCTCCCTTTCGCCCACCCAAA
>NZ_RZSA01000467.1:0-4997 GCF_003998075.1 Mesorhizobium sp. M2A.F.Ca.ET.037.01.1.1
GCCTATCTCTATCTGATGCAGAACGAATTCATGACCGGCGAGACCGTCCATATCGACGGCGGGCAGCGGCTGGTGTGATCGGAAAGGCCGGACTCTGTCCGAGGATCCGGCTCCGCCATCGCGGCCCCAAGGGCCGGGCCTCGCTTTCCGACCCCTTGTCGGGCAATGGCGTTTCTGGCGGAACGCTCATATACATGACGCTCGAATGAGCAGCGCCTCCGCGTCGTCGAGGAACGCCATGCGAAGGGTCATCGTCACCGTCATCTGCCTTGCCGCCGCGACAGGCGCCAACGGCCACGACTGGTACCAAAACAAGGTCGATCCGATAACGAACCTCAAATGCTGCGGCGGCACGGATTGCCGCCCCATACCGGAGTCCTCGGTGCAGTCCAGGGCGGACGGCGGCTATGTCTATCTGCCCGATGGCTTCAACATCCCGCGAGAGCGCGTGCAGGAATCGCCGGACGGCCGATACCATATCTGCGAGAACAGATACGTCATCACCAACCAGCCCTATCTGCGCTGCTTCTTCGCGCCGCGCCTCAAGGTCTCGCGGTTGCTTCCGCAGTAACCGCCGCCACCAGCTCTTTACGGTCACTGCTGATTACCGGCCCGTTGGGCGCGCCCAAGTCCATACTGAAGACGTTGCTGACCGGAGCAAAGCGCGCTGCAAACCGTTAGACCCGACAGTGCTGCAGGAATGGCAAGGATGGCGCAACAAGTCAAAAAGCAGGAGCCTCTCGCCTTTCGCTTCGCCGATGACGGGCTGGTGCCCAATCATCCGCGATGGCCCATGCTTGTCTATCCCGGCGCGGTGCCGCTGCCGGACGACGTCGATCCGGCCGCGGTCTTCGAGGAGATTTTCGGCGCGAATGGCTGGGGCGACAGCTGGCGCAACGGCATCTACAGCTTCGTTCACTACCACTCGCGCATCCATGAGGTTTTGGGCATCGCGCGCGGCGCCGCCGAGGTGCGCTTCGGCGGTGACAAGGGCAAGGTGCTCGAGGTCAAGGCGGGCGACGTGGCGGTGCTGCCGGCAGGCACTGGCCACCAGCGCCTGTCCGGCTCGGCCGACCTCCTGGTGGTCGGCGCCTATCCGCCGTTCGGCACATATGATCTGTGCCGCAGCCCCGAGCAGCATGCCGAGGCGCTGCGCACGATCCCGGGGGTCCGCCGTCCCGACAAGGATCCGCTTTTTGGCAGCGACGGGCCGCTGCTGAAAGCGTGGAGTAAGTTGGCGGCCTGAACCGCAACGCGGCCGTCCCCTACGGATAATGCTCCTTCTTCGGCGCATAGATTGCCGGATTGAAATCCAGTTCTTTCGGCAGCGGCCGGCTTGAGCACTGCAGGTGCGTCTGCCTGGCAAGCAGCAGCCGCTGCTGCCGCTCATGCTCCTTCACTGCCGCCACCATCCCCATGCTGTAAGGTCCAAGCAGCACGCCCATGCCCCAGCCGGGATGGTCCTTCTCGCGCTGCGCATAGTCGGCTGCGGCGGCGCGGGCCTGCTGGCATCCCGGCGATGCCCATTTCGGATCCTGTTGCGACAGCGAGGCGCCATAGTCGGCTGGAGAGGACACGCATCCAGCCACACCCGCGCAGAGCGCGGCGATCACCGCATTTCTCATCCTTGAGTCCTCGCTAATTTAAGGCCGGAGAGACCACAGAATGCTTCTTCGCACAAGCGAGATGGCGGCAAAAGGAGAGAGCCGGACAACTGCTGTCGTCGTCCGTCGAGGCGTTCCCGAAATTTTTTCAACACCTCGTTCCGTTTCCACCCGCCGCTTCGTCCTTAACTCGTCCGCACCGAAAAGGAGAGCCGCAATGGCTGGAATGATCGTCATCTACAAGCAGCCAGCCGACGCGCAGGCGTTCGACAAGCACTATTTCGAGACGCATATACCGCTGGCCAAGAAGATACCGGGCTTGAGGAAATACGAAGTAAGCCGGGGGCCGATCACGGTGCTCGCCGGACCGTCTGACGTCTACCTGATCGGGACACTTCATTTCGACGATCTCGACGCGATGAAAAAAGGGATGGCGAGCCCGGAGGGAAAAGCGGCCGGCGCGGATCGCCGGCTCTACGCGCCTGATGGGTCGGGCGTTCAGATCTTCATTTTCGACAGCATGGAAATCTGAGCCCGCTCGCCGCCGCTCAGAATTTCCGGCTGAGATAGGCCGACCCGCGAAGCCCGAACCGCCACTCGAATTCCACCGCCTTGGTCAGGCCGATCCTGCGGCCGCTGACGATGGCGGAGGGATCGGCCCGCGACGGGGCAAACTCGAAAGGCGGCGCGGTCAGCGGCAGCCGATTGTGCGAGCCGTCGATGCCGAGCGCCTGGCAGAGCTTGCCGGGCCCGGAGCAGAGCACCCGCTCGTCAGCTACGCCGCGCCGGCCGTGCATCTCGGCAATGCCCGATTGCGGCTGGAGCGCGCGGATCAGCACGGCGCTGCCCGGCAGGCACACCGCGTTCAGGCACCAGTGCAGGCCGTAGGAGCGATACACATAGGCCGTGCCGGGCGCGCCATACATCGGCGCGTTGCGCGGCGTGCGGCCACGATACGCGTGTGAGGCGGGATCGTCGGGCCGGTAGGCCTCGGTCTCGACGATGATGCCGCCGACACCGGAGAGCGCGAGCGTGGCGCCGATCAGTTTGCGGGCGACCACAAGCGCGTCGCGGGCGAAGAAATCGGCGTCGACCGGATCGACCATCGTCGGCGTTCGATCAGCCAAGCAAATTTCGCGCCGCGCGCATGAAGATCCGGGAGCCGATCGGGATCAGGTCGTCGGGAAAATCATAGTCGGGGTTGTGCAGCGATGGGTGCCTTTCGCCGGCGCCGAGGAAGAACATCGCCGATTTGGCGCTGTGGCCGAAAATGCCGAAATCCTCCGAGGCGCGCATCGGCAGCGCCGCCTCGCTGCGCGCAACGCCTTCCTCGTCGAGCGCGCGGGCGAGATGCTCGACCGCGTCCGGCGCGTTGACGCTGGCGACGAAGATCTCGTGATAGTCGAAGCGCACGGCAAGGCCATGTGCGGCGGCGATTTCTGCCGCGAGCGCCTCCGCGGCGGCGACGAGTTCCGCCATGCGCTCGTCGCGCCTGGTGCGCAGCGTCGCCCACACTTCCGCATAGCCCGGCGCGATGCCGAACACGGCTTCGCCCATCGAACAATGGGTGACGGTCAACATGCTGAAATCGTCGTCGGCGAAAGTGCCGCGCCCGAGCGCGGGCAGCGCCGGCATCAGCTCGCTCACCGTCGGCATCGGCGAGGTGCCGGTTTCCGGCATCGAGGAATGCGCGGTCTTGCCCTCGAGCACGATGCGCATGCCGCGCGAGGCGCAATTGACAGTGCCGGCCTTGAGCCGCACCTCGCCGAACGGCACGCCGGGCAGATTGTGCAGCGAAAACGCGAAGTCCGGCGCGATCTCGGCGAAGCGCGGATCGGCGACGACGCCGGCCGCGCCGTTTCCGGTCTCCTCGGCCGGCTGGAACATCAGCACGACACGGCCCCGCGCCGGCCTGTCACGTCCGAACTGGCGGCCGAGCGCGGCCAGGATCGCGGTGTGCCCGTCATGCCCGCACATATGCGACTTGCCCGGCACTTGCGAAGAATGCGCGACGCCCGAAAGCTCCTCGATGGGCAGCGCGTCGAGCTCGGAGCGGAACAGCACCGTCGGCCCGGCCTGGCCGCTGTCATAGACCGCCACCACGCCATGGCCGCCGAGCCCCGTCAGCACCTTGTCCGGCCCGGTATCGGCGAGGAAGTCCACCACTTCCTTCGCCGTCTTCTCCTCCTCGTTGGAAATTTCCGGCTGCCGGTGCAGCTTGCGGCGCCATTCGGTCAGCTCGACGATGTCTCGATTGGTGAGGGTCATGGGTTGGAACTCCGCTTGGGCTTGCCGGTCACACAAACACGATAGGGTTTTTCTCGCGCCGTGCCATGGCGATCAATTCCGCTAGGCCATCGGCGCCCTGTTTTCTCCGAGCTTCTGGCGCCGTCAGTTCCTAATTAGGAAATGCTCCGTAAACCGCTGAAATCCTTAACACGATTTTCATCCCGGTCGCCTAACCACTTAGGTCATGACAAGGCATGATGAGCGGCTGGCTGCTGGTCCCTCTTCCGGGGAGCGCGGCGGAGCCGTGGACGCCGGCATCCTGCGCGATCAGCTCGCCGATCTGAGCAAGGGTGTCTTCATCTCGATGCCTATCGGCACGGTGCTGGCAGCCCTAATCCTGGCGGTGCAGCTGTTGTCGGGAGGCGGCCTTGCCGCAGTGGCCTGGTTTGCCGCCATCGCCCTGGTCAATGGCGCTCGCGTGGTGCTCGCGCTCGCCCAGTCGGGCGCGGCCGACGAGCGGCAGCAGGCGGTCGGCGCCCGGCTTTCCCTCTATGGCTTGCTGGCGCTGGCGTCGGGTGTCGCCTGGTCGTTCCTGGCGCTGCTCAGCGACGGATACACCACCGCCCAGGCGCCGCTCTATCTGATCGTGCTCGCCGGCACCTCGGCCGGCTCGGTCACCTACTGCACCTCCCACGCGCCGGCCTCGATCAACTTCATCACGCTGCCGCTTCTCACCGCCGCGGCCTGCGTGCTGGCGCAAGGCGGCGTCGAGAACGACGTGCTGGGCTTCACCATCCTGCTGTTCCTCGGCGGCATGATCAGAGGAGCGCTTCTGGGGCAATCCCGCTTCCGCGAGACGAGCCGCCTCAAATACGAGGCGCGTGAGTTCGCCGCCGAGATGGAACGCAACTCCAGGCGCGATCCGCTGACGGGCCTGCTCAACCGCTCCGGTCTGGAGCAGGCAATCGCCGGGCTCGGCGTTTCCGACGGCCCGTTCGTGGCCATGCTGATCGACCTCGACGGCTTCAAATCCGTCAACGACACCTATGGCCACACCATCGGCGACGGCCTGCTGGTCAAGGTGGGGCGCCGGATCGAGGACCACGCCCCGCAAGGTGCCACGATCGCGCGCATCGGCGGCGACGAGTTCGTGCTGCTCTTCTC
>NZ_RZSA01000468.1:0-4996 GCF_003998075.1 Mesorhizobium sp. M2A.F.Ca.ET.037.01.1.1
GGGGAAGGATGTGCAGAAGGATGATGCGGCCATTGCCGGCGCCCAGCGAACGCTCGGCGACGATGAAGTCGCGTTCCACCAGGCCGCGCGTTTCGGTGTAGACGATGCGGGCGACCTGCACCCAGTTCACCAGGGCGATCACCATGGCGACGATCCACAGGCTGGGTCTCAGCAGCGCCGCGAGCGCGATGGCGAGCAGCAGCGCCGGAAAGGCCATCATCAGGTCGGTGAAGCGCATCAGCAGGTTGCCGGCGGCGCCGCGCAGATAGCCGGCGAGCAGCCCGACAAGCAATCCGATCGCGACGGCGACGCCGTTGGCGACGAAACCGATGATCAGCGACGTGCGGGCGCCGAACAGCACGCGGGCGAAGAGGTCGCGGCCGAGCGTGTCGGTGCCGAACAGATGGTCCCCGCCAGGCGGCAGCGGCGCGCCTTCGAGCGACAGGCCGTCGGCAAGCTGGTCGTCCGGCGAGAAATGCGCGATCCATGGCGCGAAGATTGCCGCCAGCAGGACGAGCACGACCACGATCAGCCCGAAAAGGGCGGAAGGCCGTCTTGTCAGTTCGTGCAGAACCCGCATGCCAGCGGCCTACATCGCGCGCGGCACGGGCTCATGCCCGGCAACTATGGAGGCGGCGACGTGCTCGACGGTGAGCCGGCGCTGCATGGCGAGGCGGCAGAGCGTGCGATAGGCGCTGGCCTCATCGCCGCCTTGCGCGGCCATGATCGAGCGCATCGCGTCGTAGACAATCGGTCTCAGCCGCAGACGCTCCTCCAGGCCGGCGATGCGCGCCTTGACGGCGGTTCGCTCATGGTGGGCGTGCGTGGCAAGCACCAGCGCCGGATAAACCGAGGAGGCGGTGACCGGCTTGGCGATGAGCGCGCCGGCGCCCTTGCCCAGCGCCCAGGCGATGCGGCCGGGCGCTTCGGAACCGAGCAGCGCGACCACCGGAACGGGCGCCTCGTCCCCGTCCCATGGCAAGAGATCATTCCACCCCTGGTCGGCGTCGACCAGGACGATGTCAGCTGGCGTTTCGGCGAGATCGAGCGGTTTCCACTGCACGAGAACGGTCACGCCGAGACGTTCGAGCTGACGCTTCAGGCGCTCGATGTTGTCGTCGGCGCGATGCAGGATCGCGGCGCGCCAGGAAACGAAATTCGGCGTCCGCGTCATTGCACGACCCTCAGATGCGGGACGGGCTGGCTGGCCAGCGTGCCGACAAGATAGGGATCGGCGACGATCGCGCCATGCGAGGCAATGACGTCGAAGCCGGACTGCTCGTTGATGCGGCCGAGATGGAAAGGCAGGGCCGCATGATTGGTGCGCGGGTCGATGGCGAGAGGTCCGAGCACGGTTTGCCTCGGGTTGGCGTGCAGGAAGCCGCGCACGCTGGCGGGGTCGTCGCGATTGGCCTCGGTGACTGCCTCGGCGCAGAGCTTCACCGCCGCATACGCGCCGGCGAAGAAGCTGGAGACGCGGCGTCCGGCGCCGAAACGGGCGGCGACGCGCTGCTTGAAAATCCGGTTTTCTAGCGACGCCAGGCTTTCGAAGTAAGAGGCTGTCGAGAGCTGGCCGACGGCTGTGCCCGGCTCGATCTCGCCGAGCTCGCATTCCGTCAGGTCGCAGCTCAGCACCGGGCAGCGTTCCGGCGCGAAGGCAGGATCACGATCCGCCAACCGGCGCACAGCCGCCAGGAAGGCGTAGCTTGACGGGCCGATCATGTTGTTCAAGATGAAGTCGGGCCGGTGGCGCTCCAGATCGGCGATCAGCAGGCCGACATCGGTCTCCTCGATCGGCAAATAGCGCTCGCCGAGCACCTCGCCGCCGGCGCGTGTAAGAAGCTCGCGCGCCAGCCGGTTCATCTCCCAGCCCCAGACATAATTGGCGCCGGCGAGATAGACGCGCTTGCCGTAGCGGGGCAGCATGTGGTCGAACAGCGGTATCAGATGCTGGTTGGGGCAGGCGCCGGTGTAGATGACGTTCTCGTTGGCCTCGAAGCCTTCGTAGGGGCAGATGTACCAGAGCAGCCCGTCATATTTCTCCACCAGCGGGATGACGTCCTTGCGCGACAGGGAGGTGATGGTGCCGATCACATTGCGGCATTGGTCGTCGCGCAGCATGGCGCGGATCAGATCGAGGTAACGCTCCGGCTGGCCGCCCGGATCGCCGAAGACCGGCTCGATGCGCACGGCGCTGCCGGCCTTCTCCAGCTCCTCGATGGCAAATTCGGCGCCGGCGCGGCAGTCGCGGCCGATCGCCCCGTAGGGACCGGTGGTCGAATAGAGGATGCCGACCCTGAACGTCTTCACCCGGACCTCAAAAAATAAAGGCCCCACACGCATCCCATGCTTTCACGAGACGCGGCGAGGCCATGCTGCCCTTGCCCGGCAATGCCGGACGCGATGTGTTACGCGGGAAATTGTGCGCTTGCGAAATAGAACACGAGTGGACGCAGGCTTGTCAACGGTCCTGCGCGCGAATGGGTACAATGGCTTGGTGGTTTGCCCATCAAGCGACCGGCTCGCTCAAAGCCGCCACGGTTTTCAGCGGTGACGCCGCCGATGTTTACACTCTTGCCTCGGCAAAGATGCGGGACGCCCATTCCAGGAAGACGCGCAGCCGCGGCGCGAGCTGGCGGTTCTGCGGATAGAGCGCGAACAACGGCGTCGGCGTTGGCGGGAAATCCTTGAGAACCTCGACCAGCGTCCCGTCAGCCAAGTCTTTTTCCAGCCGGTAGCGCGGCGCCTGCAGAAGCCCGAAGCCCAGGCGCGCCAGCTCGGCTGCGGTGTCGGAATTGTTGACACGGACCCGGCCCGGCAACGTTACCTGGCGCAGGCCGGCGCCCATCGTGAACTCCAGCGGCAGGACATCGCCGGTCCGGGAAGAAACGAAGCCGACGGCCTGGTGGCCCTCCAGCGCCTCGGGCGATGCCGGCGTTCCGTGGCGTTTCAAATAGGCTGGGCTGGCGCAGGTGATCTCGGCGACCATCGCCAGCCGCCGCATGATCATGCCGCTGTCCTGCGGTTCACCGGCGCGAATGACACAGTCGACGCCTTCGCGCACCAGGTCGACCAGCCGGTCGCCCTGGCCGATATGCAGATCGATGCCGGGATGGCGTTCGAGGAAGGCCGGCAGTTGCGGCAGCAGGAAGCGCTGCGTGAGCAGCGGATGCGCATCGATGCGCAACAGGCCGCGCGGCTCGGCGCTGCGGAACCCGGCCTCGGCATCCTCCACCTCGCCAAGGATCGACAGGCAGCGTTCGTAATAGGCCTGCCCGTCGAGCGTCGTGGCGACATGGCGCGTGGTGCGGTCCAGCAGCCTTGCCCCCAGATGCTCCTCCAGTTGCTGGATCGCTTCGGTCGCGGTCGAGCGTGGCAGGCCGAGATCGGCTGCGGCCGCGGTGAAATTGTGCCGCTCCACCACGCGCACGAACAGCCGCATCCTGTCCAATCGATCCATGGCCAATTGTTCGCTCTATTCGAATACTGCTGTCAATAGCCGGCCGATTATCCGGAAGACAGGGCGATCTATATGGGCTCCACACCAAACAAACGAACGGAGACCGATCATGCAAAAGACAAGAACCGCGATCGTGACAGGCGCATCGAGAGGCATCGGCGCCGCGATCGCCAAGCGGCTCGCCCAGGACGACATCGCCGTTATCGTCAATTATACGCGCGGCAAGGACGCGGCCGGCGAGGTCGTCTCGGCCATCGAGGCTGCCGGCGGCACCGCTCTCGCGGTCCAGGCCGACATCGGCGAACCGACCGGCATGGCCGCCTTGTTCGACGCGGCTGAAAAGGCCTTTGGCAAGGCCGACATCCTCGTCAACAATGCCGGTATGATGCGGCTGTCGCCCATCGCCGACACCGACGACGCTGCATTCGAACGGCAGCTCGCCATCAATCTCGGCGGCACGTTCCGCGGCATGCGCGAAGCTGCAACGCGCTTGAACGATGGTGGCCGTATCATCAACTTTTCTTCAAGTGTCGTGGGCTTCTACCAGCCGGCCTACGGCGTCTATGCCGCGACCAAGGCCGGCGTCGAAGCGATGACGCATATCCTTGCCAAGGAGCTCGGCCCGCGCGGCATCACGGTCAACGCCGTCGCGCCCGGCCCGGTCGACACCGAACTCTTCACCGACGGCAAGAGCGCCGCGCAGATCGAGGCAATCACCAGGCTCATCCCGCTCGGCCGCCTCGGCCAGCCCGACGACATCGCCGGGCTCGTCGCCTTCCTTGCCGGCCCGGACAGCCAGTGGGTCAATGGCCAGATCATCCGCGCCAATGGCGGCGCGATCTGAAGGATAGAGGCTACCATGCAGCAGACAATTCTCATCACCGGCGCATCGAGCGGCTTCGGCGCCATGACCGCGAAGGCTCTCGCCAGGGCCGGCCACCGGGTCTATGCCTCGATGCGCGATCCGCAGGGGCGGGGCGGCGCCCCGGCGGCCGAGGTCGAAAGACTGGCCCGCGAGGAGAACCTGGCGATCCGCGCCATCGCGCTCGACGTGTTGTCGGAACCGTCGATCGAAGCGGCCGTGGAAACCATCCTCGCGGAAGCCGGCAGGATCGATGTCGTCATCCACAATGCCGGCCATATGGTGTTCGGACCGACCGAGGCCTTCACACCGGAGCAACTGGCGCAGCTCTATGACGTCAATGTGCTGGGGACCCAGCGCGTCAACCGGGCAGTCCTTCCCGCCATGCGCTCGCTTGGCCGGGCCTTGATGATATGGGTCGGATCGAGCAGCACGCGCGGCGGCACGCCGCCATTCCTCGCGCCGTATTTCGCCGCCAAGGCGGGCATGGATGCGCTGGCGCAGAGCTACGCGCTGGAGCTTGCCCGTTTCGGCATCGAGACGAGCATCGTGGTGCCGGGCGCCTTCACCAAGGGCACGGAGCATTTCGCCCATTCCGGCAAGCCCGCCGATACCGAACGCGCCGCCGCCTATTGGTCGGGACCTTACGCCGGCGTCGACGACCAGGCGTTGAA
>NZ_RZSA01000469.1:0-4991 GCF_003998075.1 Mesorhizobium sp. M2A.F.Ca.ET.037.01.1.1
ACGCCGCCGTCCGGCTATCTCGCCAATCGCTTCGGCCGCAAGCCATCCTTCTGGTGGCGATCACCGGCTTCGTCGTCGCTTCCGTGTTGTGCGGTTTCTCGCAGTCGCTGCCGCAGATCGTCGGCTTCCGCCTGCTGCAAGGCCTGTTCGGCGCGGCGCTCGTGCCGCTGTCGCAGTCGATCCTGCTCGACATCTACAGCGTCGAGGAGCGCGGCTCGGCCATGGCGCTGTTCGGCGTCTCGGTCATGGTCGGCCCGGTGCTGGGGCCGGTCATCGGCGGCTGGCTGACCGAGAACGTCTCCTGGCGCTGGGTGTTCTACATCAACGTGCCGGTCGGCGCGCTGGCCTTTATCGGCGTCTCCATGTTCGTCCAGGAAACCAAGCTCGACCTCAAGGCCAGGCTGGATTGGCTGGGCTTCGGCATGCTCAGCCTCGCCATCGCCTCGCTGCAGATGTTCCTCGACCGTGGCGAGCAGCTCAACTGGTTCTCCTCGGCCGAGATCATTGTCGAGGCGCTGGTCTGCGCGTCGGCCTTCTACATCTTCATCGTCCACACCTTCACCGCGCGCGACACTTTCGTGAACCCGCGGCTGTTCCTCGACCGCAACTTCGCCGTCGGCATGATCTTCATCTTCATCATCGGCATCACCTATCTCGCCTCGCTGGCCCTGATGACGCCCTATCTGCAGACGCTGATGGGCTACCCGGTGGTGACGGCCGGCATCGTCATGGGGCCGCGCGGCCTCGGCACCATGGCCTGCATGTTCCTGGTCGGCCGGCTGGTCGGCAAGGTCGACACGCGCTGGCTGCTGTTCATCGGCCTCGCCATCACCGCCTGGGCGATGTACGACATGACCGGCTGGACGCCGGACGTCTCGCAATGGACGATCATCAGCACCGGCTTCATCCAGGGCGCCGGGCTGGGCTTCCTGTTCGTGCCGCTCACCACCATCACCTTCGCCACGCTGGCGCCGGAGCGACGGGCGGAAGGCACCGGCCTCTACAACCTGTCGCGCAACATCGGTTCCAGCGTGGGCATCTCGGTGGTCTCGGCGCTGTTGACGCAGAACCAGCAGATCAACCACGCCAACATCGCCACCTATGTGACGCCCTACAATCCGGCCTTCGGCGATGCGGCGGTCTCGCAGGCGCTGAGCCCTTACACCGCCGCCGGCCGCGCCGCGCTCGACGGCCTCGTCACGCTGCAGGCGACGATCATCTCCTATGTCGACGACTTCAAGCTGATGATGATCCTGTCCTTGGCCGCGATCCCGCTGGTGCTTCTGCTGCGCAAGCCCGGCGCCCCGGCCAAGGTCGATCACAGCGCGGTCATGGAATAAAGGACCGGGATCCCGCCGCCCGCGGGACCCCGGGTCTGCCGGACCAGCCTCCCAAACACCGGCGTCGCTGCGCCGGAAGCCGCCCGGCCCTTTTTGGGGAGGACGGGAATCATACGAAGCGGGGGCGGGCGGAGTTTCACCAGCCTCGGACAATTTGCCGAAAATCATTCTGGTGTATCGAGGTCACGTATGGGTTTATCGGCGAAGGCCAACGCAATGCCGTCATCCCCGCGCTTGTCCCGAGCATCCGCCGCCGCATGCGGAGGATGTAGCGCGTCCAGTTCAGAGAGGCCGGTAGATCCTCTGGACAAGCCCGAGGATGACGGCGATCAAGGCATGCCGGTTATCTGAACTCCAAAAGCCATCGCGATCGCCTTGCCCCAAAATGCCGCCGACGTTGGTGATTGACCGAAAACCTCCGTGACGTCGTCATCCTCGGGCCTGACCCGAGGATCCATTCCGTGACCTTTGCGGCAGAGTGTGAGGGTGCAGAATTCTGTAACCGTTACAACGCCTTAGCGTGATAGTAAGGGTCTGCGCGCGTCGCTCCGGGATGTAAAGCCACGGCCAATCGCGAATGTTGGCGCAGTCCCGTTGGCATCTCCAACGAAAAACCCCGGCCAATGGCCGGGGTTCGCTTTGTAAGGTCGGGTGCCTTCTATTCCGCCGGCGATGGTTTCTTGCGGAACATCGCCGCCAGATTGTCCCACAATTCGATCTTGGCACCCTGGCGCTTCATGATCACGCCCTGCTGCAGGATCGACAGCGTGTTGTTCCAGGCCCAGTAGATGACGAGGCCTGCCGGGAACGAGCCCATCATGAAGGTGAAGATCACCGGCATCCAGGTGAAGATCGCCGCCTGCGTCGGGTCCGGCGGCGCCGGGTTCATGCGCATCTGCAGGAACATGGTGATGCCCATCACCACCGCCCAGGCGCCCATATGCGGCAGGAAGGCGGGCGCCGCGAAGGGCAGCAGGCCGAACAGGTTGAAGATCGACGTCGGATCGGGCGCCGCAAGGTCGTGGATCCAGCCGAAGAAGGGCGCGTGCCGCATCTCGATGGTGATGTAGAGCACCTTGTAGAGCGAGAAGAAGACCGGGATCTGCAGCGCCACCGGCCAGCAGCCGGCCAGCGGATTGATCTTCTCGGTCTTGTACAGCTCCATCATCGCCTGCTGCTGCTTCATCTTGTCGTCCGCGTATTTCTCGCGGATCTCGACCATCTTCGGCTGCACCTTCTTCATGTTCGCCATTGAGGCGTAGGACTTGTTGGCCAGGGGGAAGAAGATCGCCTTGACGACGACGGTGGTGGCGAGGATCGCCAGGCCGAAATTGCCGAAGAATTTGTAGAGCGTGTCGATGAGCCAGAACATCGGCTTGGTGATGAAATAGAACCATCCCCAGTCGATCAGCAGGTCGAACTGGCGGATGTGCCGGTCCTTTTCATAGGCGTTGATGGTCGAGACTTCCTTCGCGCCGGCGAAGATTTCGGACTCGATCGTCGTCGACTGTCCCGGCGCGACGCTGATCGCGTCGGACAGAAAGTCTGACTGATAGCTGTGGCTGTGCGGCCCGTCCTTGAATTCGAAATAGGAGAATTTCGGCTGGAAGGGCTGCTTCTCCGTCGGCACAAGCGTCACGGCCCAGTATTTGTCGGTGATGCCGAGCCAGCCATCGGTCGATTTGCCTGGCTTGACTTCCTTGTCCTTCTCGATGGCCGCGTATTTGTACTCCGTAAGCCCTTCGCTGCCGGTCACGCCGATCAGACCTTCATGCAGCACATAGGTGCTGGCGACGGCCGGTTTGTCGAAACGGGTGACGCGCCCGTAATTGTAGAGCGAGACGGCGGCCGTTCCCGAATTCTGCACCGTGTCGGAAACGGTGAACATATATTCGTTGTCGATAGAGATGGTGCGCTTGAACGTCAGGCCCTTGTCGTTGGTGAAGGTCAGCGTCACCGGCGTCGAGGGCGTCAGCGTCGGATTGCCTTCGACGCTCCACACCGTATCCGCGCCCGGTACAGCGCCGGTCGCATCGTTGCCGACGAAGCCGATCTCGGCGAAATAGCCGTTGGGCAGCGACGACGGGTTGAGCAGCTCGATCTCGGGCGAATTCTTGTCGACCGTCTCGGTATAGTGCTTGAGCTTCAGGTCATCCAGGCGCGCGCCGGTCAGGTTGATCGAGCCTTCGAGGCTTTGCGTGTCGATCTTGACGCGCTTGGTGGCGGCAATGGCCTGGTCGCGGCTGGCGGCGGTCACCGCTTCACCGCCGGGTGCGCCGGGAACGCTGCCGGCCGCCGGGGCCGACGTTCCGGTCGCGCCGGAATTGGCGCCGCCGCCCGCTTCCTTCTTCTGCGCCTCGACGCGCTGCTGCTCGATGCGGGCCTGCTCGCGCTGCTGCTCCATCTTGGGGTTCATGTAGAACACCTGCCAGAGCGTCAGGATCAACACCGACAGCGCGATGGTGATGAAGAAATTGCGGTTGTTTTCCATCGAAAGCCCTTGGCCTATCGTGCGCCGCGTAGCCGGCGGGAAAGCTCGGCCTTCAACTGGCCGAACGGAGTGGCGAGCACGTCTTCACGCCCGACGATGACATAATCATTGCCGGGCGCCATGTCATCGGCGGCGTGAACGCGCACGGCTTCCCTCAGCCGCCGCCGGACGCGGTTGCGCACCACGGCGTTGCCGACCTTCTTGGTGACGGTGTAGCCGACACGCGGCGCAAGGTCGTCGCCGCGGTCGAGAACTTCAACGAGAAAAAGCCGTCCGCGGCGTTTCTCGCCGCCGCGCACAGCCAGGAAGTCCGCGCGTTTCAGAAGCCGCCCGGGAGTTTTCCCCTTTGGCTTGCCGGTTGCGGGCAACGATCTCGTCTTTCGTTCAGGCGCTGAGCCGCTTGCGGCCGCGATTACGGCGGGCAGCAACGACGCCACGGCCACCCTTGGTGGCCATGCGGGCACGGAAACCATGCCGGCGCTTCCGGACGAGCTTGGACGGTTGGTATGTACGCTTCATTTGTTTTAATACCGCGGGGTGCGGCCCTTCTTGATTCTGTCACTCTGTAACAGGAGCTTTGCCGGGCCGGCTTAGGCGCGATCGAAACCGCGCCGGGACGAATGGCCCGAGCGTGAGCGGGCTTATAGAAAGAAGGTTTTTGGAAGTCAATCCGCCCGCCGCGAGGCAATTTTTTGCGGGGTGACGATGAAATTGGCAAAAAAGCCGCAAATCGCATAATCTTGCCCGATCAAGCCTTTGTGAATGCGCGTCAATGACGAGTGAAACTCTGTCCACGAACGAGAAGGCAACCCCGGCGGCAAACCCGACGCGCCGGGTGCCGCTGTCGCGCGGCCTGTCGACAAAGCTTCTTCTGCTCACCATCGCGTTCGTGCTTTTGGCCGAAATCCTGATCTTCCTGCCCTGGATCGCCAGCTACCGGGTGAACTGGCTGAAGGAGCGGTTGAGCACCGCCGCCGCCGTGTCGATCGTTTTGTTGCAGGGCGAGCCCAACGCGCTGTCGCACAATGCCCAGAACGATGTGCTGATGGCGATCGGCGCCAAGGCGATCGCCGTGCGCGACGGCGGCGTGTCGCGGCTGCTCGTCGTTTCCGACATGCCGCCGCAGGTCGACGAGCATATCGACATCGCCAATGTCGGCC
>NZ_RZSA01000046.1:0-13364 GCF_003998075.1 Mesorhizobium sp. M2A.F.Ca.ET.037.01.1.1
GCGGAACGGCTTAAGGCGGTCATCATCGCGGATGGCCCGAACACGAATGACGCCGCCGCGATCACCTATGCCGACGACTTCGGCTCGAAACGCGTCTACGTGGTCGACCCCGGCGTGAAGGTTCCGCGCGGGGCCAACGTCAACAGCGAACCGGCTTCCTCGGCGGTCGCCGGCCTCATCGCCAAGATCGACAACGACCGCGGATTCTGGTGGTCGCCCTCAAACCAGAACATCAACGGCATTGTGGGCACCGACCGGGCAATCGACTTCGCCCTGGGGGACGCGAACAGCCGCGCGAACCTTCTAAACGAAGGCAACGTCGCTACGATCATCCGCGAAGACGGTTTCCGCCTTTGGGGCAACCGTACCCTTTCCAGCGACCCGAAATTCGCGTTCCTGTCCGTGGTTCGCACGGCGGATATCATCAATGACTCCATCCTTCGCGCTCACCTTTGGGCTGTGGATCGCAACATCACCAAGACGTACATTGATGACGTTGAGGAGTCCGTGAACGCCTACATTCGCAGCCTGGTTGCGATGGGCGCCCTTATCGGCGGCCGGTGCTACGCCGACCCGGACCTCAATTCGCCCGCGTCCATTTCCGAAGGCAAGGTGTGGTTCAACATCGAATTCACGCCGCCGTACCCGGCCGAGCACGTCATTTTCCGGTCGCGCATCGTCAACGACTTCCTTGAGGATCTTGTGCAATGAGCACCCCCACTTTCGCGCTGCCGCGCCAGCTTAAGGCGTTCAACCTGTACAATGACGGCCTTTCCTACGCGGGCCGGTGTGACAGCATCACGCTTCCCAAGATCGCGTTCACGACCGAAGAGCACCGGGCCGGCGGCATGGATGGCCCCAAGAAATTGGAAATGGGTACGGAAGCGCTCACCGCGTCCATCATCCTTTCCGATTACGACCCCGCCATCATCAGCCTTATCGGGGTCGACGGCATCGCCCTGGTCGCTCGCGGCGCCCTTCAAGCCCAGGGCCAGGCCGCCGAGGCGGTGGTTATCAACATGCGCGGCATGTTGACGGAAGCCGAATTCAGCGAATGGAAGCCCGGCACCAAGTCCACCAAGACGCTTACCTACGAACTCGATTACTTCCGCTACCGCCAGGCGGACGTCGAATTCGTTGAAATCGACATCATCAACATGGTTCGCAAGATAGGCGGCATCGACCAGCTTGCCACTCAGCGAACCGCAATCGGCCTCTAAGGGTGCATGACAATGACGACCGATATTCGCAAGCAAGTCCGGTACACGCTGGTCGAGAAGATCACCATTGAAGGCCGCGAGGTCACGGAAGCAATCTTGCGCCGGATCAAGGGCAAAGACATTCGCGACATGGAACGCCATGAGTCGGACCTCGACAAAACGGCGTTCATCATCAGCCGACTCGCCGGCTGGCCGCCCGAGGCGTTCGATGAATTGGACGCCGAGGATATCGACGCGCTCGGCAAGATCATTGAGGGTTTTATGGGGAGGCGGAAGCGAGCGGCCTAACGCTCGAATCCGTCTCTAACCTCATGGCGGATATCGCCGTGATCTTTCACTGGCCGCCGTCCGAACTTTGGGAACTAGACCTTTCGGAACTCGTGATGTGGCGGGGCCTCGCCGCCGCTCGCGCTGGCAAAGCGAAAACGTAAATGGCCGGTAAGCCCACGGCGGAAGCCACCGTAAAGCTATCGCTAATCGACCGGATCACCGGGCCGATTAAGCGGATACAAGCGCGCCTCGCCGCGCTTGGCACGCGCTTGGGCTTTGATCGCATCGGCGCATCCGTCAACCGGCTAGGGAAGAGCATTGTAGGCCTCGGGAACGGCCTTACCCGCACGACCGCTCGGCTGTCTTCGTTCGTGGCCCTTCTCGGCCTCGGCGCCTCGGGTGCCGTAGCTGGCGCCTTCGCCCTGGCGAAGAGTGCGTCGGACCTCGGCAGCGAGATAGGCGAGGCCTCCTTTAAGCTCGGCATCGGGGTCGAGGCTCTACAGGAATACCGCTTCGCCGCCAAAATGAGCGGCATAGAAAATGAAACCCTCACCAAGGGTATTCAGAAGCTCGGAATCAACGCATCGGAAGCCGTCAAGGGCAATAAGCAGATGGCGAAGAGCTTCCGTGCCCTCGGCGTGCCCTTGAAGGATACCAAGGGCAAGATGCGGTCGACCGAGGCCGTTCTTAATGACACCTTCACCGCGCTGGCGAAGATCAAAGACCCGCTTCGGCGCAACGCCCTGGCATTCAAGCTCTTCGGTAAGTCCGGCGTCGACTTGGTCAAGATGCTGTCCGATGGTTCGGCAGGCCTTGCCGAAATGAGGCATCAGGCGCGGCTTACGGGTAGCGTCATGAGCGCCAGGGCCGCCGCTGCCGCAGATGCATTCGGCGACAATCTTGACGCCCTCATGATCCGTATCGAGGGCCTGAAGCTCTTTCTCGGGGTCCAGCTTTTGCCGGTCCTCAATGAGGTGATTGAGGCAGTCACGAAATGGTTCGACGCCAACGCTAACCTTGTCCGGTCAACAATTTCGGAATGGGTGCAGAAGTTCGCGCAAGTGCTTCGCGACCTCATGAATCCGGCTTCCGAGATCCGGCAACACCTCGCCGGCATGGCCGAAGGCTTCTCGTCGTTCCTGGCAACGATCAAGCCTCTTGTGGACTTCGTTGGCGGGCCTATGAATGCCACGCTGCTAGTGCTCGGGGCATGGACGGCAGCGCCGCTCATCACTGCCCTTACGGCGGTAACGGCGGCGTTCGTAACCCTCGGCGTCACGATCATGGCGACGCCCGTGGGCTGGATACTGGCGGCCGTCGCCGCCATCGCCGCCGCCGCGTATTTGATCTATCAGAATTGGGATAAAATCGCGAAGTGGTTCGGCGAGTTTTGGGATTACGTCAAAGGCCTGTTCGCCTCGGCCGTGGCCTATATTCAAGGAATCGCGGGCAAGCTCTACGATGCCGGCGTCGCTATGGTTCAATCCATTTGGGACGGCCTCAAATCGAAGTGGGCGGACGTGGTGGCTTGGCTGAAAGGCGCGGTCAATGACCTTGTCGGCTGGCTTCCCGATGTCATCAAAACCAAGCTCGGCATTGACATAAACACCGCCAAGCTGCCCGAGGGTCCGAATGCCCCCGCTACGCGCGCAGGGGCCGCCGTGGGCGCGCTTGTGCCCCCGAAGGTAGAAACTCCCCCGCCGCCTTCAGCGCCCTTTGCGTCGGGCCAGAAACCGGCGGATATGGGCTCGCTGTCCGCAACTATTCGCGACCTCATGAAGCCGTTAAGCGAGGTGACTAAGCAGGGCTCGCCGACCAAGACTGACGAAGTCGACGCCGGCACCGTCAAGGCGGCTAGCATACAGATAGCGGAACCGCTCACCGTGCATGAGCCGCAACAGATCAATGCGCCCCTCAACGTTGGCGGCATCACCGTCAACGTGCAAGGCATGACGCCGGGCGAGGCGCAGCTAATGGTAACGCGCGCCATCGGCGCCGCCCAAGCCAGGCAGCAAGCTAATATTCAATCGAGCCTTTCGGATTGATGCGATGTCTACAATGATGGGCCTCGGGCCGTTCCGTTTCAGCCTTTCAACGGCGGCTTACCAATCGCTTGAGCGAAGCGATGAATTCCGATGGGTAGCCCAAGAGCGCATCGGCCGCGAACCCGCCGCGCAGTTCATCGGGCCAGGTCAAACCACGTTCGCCTTGAGCGGCACAATTTACCCGCACTTCCGGGGCGGATGGGGCCAGGTCGAGGCGATGCGGGCCATTGCCAAGACTGGCGCGCCGCAAATGCTGGTTTCCGGCCTGGGGCGAATATTCGGGCTGTTCTACATCGAAAACGTGGGCGAAACACAAACCATCTTTTGGGACAATGGCGCCCCTCGAAAGCAAGAATTCAACCTTGATCTTAAGAGCTACGGCGCCGATGGAGGCGTTTTCTAAGTATCGTGGGTACGGCGACGCGGTAGGTTCGGCTATGGTGTTTGCGAATTGCAAACAGGTGGCAGATGAACATTTACCGCGCCAGCGATGGCGACATGGTCGATGAAATTTGCTGGCGCTTCTATGAGAAGGGCCAACAGCCGCTTGCCGTCGAACGGGTCTATGACGCGAACCAAGGCTTGGCAAAGCTCGGGCCGGTGCTGCCGGCCGGAACTCTTGTCAACCTGCCGGATCTTCCGCGCCCGCAGGCTACCCCGATAATTCGGATTTGGGGTTAGCTATGACCCCGTTTGCTTCCTTCTCTTCGGATGGCGCTGACATCACCGGCGGCCTCGCCGACCGGCTTCTCTCAGTCGAGTGTCATGACGAAGCCGAAGACAAATCGGACCGCGTGACTATAGAGCTTGACGACCGCGCCAGGTGGAGCGACGGCGCCGTTGCCGCGCTTCCGCTCATCGGGTCCACCATCACCGTGACCCTCGGCTATCGCGAGGGCCAGGCGACCGAATTCGGGCCGTACCTCATTGACGATTTGGAGGTCTCGTCGCCGCCCCGGACGCTTCGCGTTACCGGCCGCTCGGCGAAGATGCCGAAGTCGTTCCGCACGCCGAAAACCGAAAGCTACCATCAGAAGACGGTCGGCGCGATCATGCAGGAAATCGCCGGCCGGAATGGCTATGAGGCCAAGATTGATCCGGCGTTGTCCGGCATCGTCATGCGCCATATCGATCAGCGCAACGAGTCGGACATGGCCTTTGCGACGCGGCTCGCGGCCATGCATGACGGCGTTGCCAGGCCCGTGGCGGGCAAGCTCGCGGTCGCGAAGCGGGGCACCGGCAAAAGCGTCACCGGGGAGTCGCTTCCCGGGGTCAAGCTTACCGAAGCGGATTGCATCAAGTGGTCGTTCAAGTATTCGGCCCGAGACGAAGCGGGCGAGGCGGGCGGCCTTGACGAAGGCGGCGGCGGTTCCTCGGCGCAAGGGGCTGCAGGGGACGCCGGGGATACCGCCAGCGAGCAAACCGAAGGCGAGTCCATAATTGACTTGCCCGAAGACGAAGACAGCGGCGAAGGCGATAAGGGCGGCGTCCGGGCCTACTGGACCGATATTCGCACCGGCGAGACGAAGGAAGCCACCTCGGGGCAAGAGCCTTACCACGACCTCCGCTACAGCTATCACAACGAAGCCGAGGCCCAGGCGGCGGCGGACGCCTACAAGAACAAGAGCGCTCGCGGCAAAGCTTCGTTCTCTTGTGACATCGGCGGCGACCCGACCGTGCAAGCCGAGGCTAAGCTTATCCTGTCCAGCTTCCGGCCGTACATTCCGGCGGAATGGCGGATCAAGACGGCGACGCACCGCTACGGCCCGAGCGAGGGTTATACGACCGCGATAGACGCCGAGCTATTCGCCGAAAAGCAGAAAGACGTTCCGGCCGGCGTCAAGAAAACCAAGCCCACGGACGACGACAAGATCGACCCGGACGCGCCGGCCGAGCCCGTTGAGCCTACGGCGCCGACCGATGGCTTCATTATCGATGTCCCGAGCGACGGGGCGGCGCAATGAAGCTGGTCGATAACTGGCGCAAGGTCGCCCGGCACTCTTGGGCTATCCGGCTCAACGGCTTCGCCGTGGTGTCCGTGCTTCTGTACGGCGCCGAACAGGCGTGGCCGTTCCTCTACGGCTACGTGCCGGTTTCCACACCCATGTTCGCAGCGATCACCGGCGCCCTTTCGGTTGCCGCCGGCGTCGCTCGCCTCATCCCGCAACAGAAGATCTCAGGAGCACGAAAGCAATGGCAAACCGGGCGAGCGCGCGTGCGCGCAAAGCAATCGCGGCAGTCATGGCCGTGGCGTCTCTGGTCGGCGGCCGGTACATGGTTTCGGCGCCCGGCGAAGAGCCGATCCCGGCGGCGGTAAGGCTCGCGGTCGACGCGAATATCATCCCCTGGGAAGGCCTTGTGCTGTCCGCGCATTGGGACCGCTTTTCGAAGCGCTATGACATCTGCCATGGCGACACCCTCATCAACGGCAAGCCCGTTTCGGCCGACATGCGCTTCACAAAGGAAGAGTGCTACCGAATCCTGATCGTGCGCGTCGTCAATGACTATTACAAGCCGCTGACACGCTGCATTGCCGGGTTCGATACCCTGCCGATTTCGCTTCAGGCATCCATGATTTCCGGCGCCTATAACTTCGGCGTCGGCTCGGAAAAAAAGCGCACCGGCCTTTGCGGGTCCAGCGCCGCCAGGTTCGCCCGTGCCCGCAATTACTACGCGGCATGCGAGGCGCAAACCGCCTTCAACAAATCCGGCGGCCAGTTCGTGCAGGGCTTGGACAATCGCCGCAAGAACGGGGATGCAACCCGTATCGGGGAGGCCGAGCTTTGCGAGTCAATGCCGGCGACCGGCCTGCCAGTGAGGCCGAACTAATGGGCCGGACCTGGGTAATCTTTATCACACCCGCCATCGACATGGTGCTTCGCATCGTGGGCGCGGCATCGCTCGCGGTAATCGCGGGCTTCCTGATTTGGTGGCTGTTCTGATGTGGACAAAGATCAAGCTCGCTGTTGCCGTCTTGGTGTTGCTCGCCTTCCTGGCGCTCTTCGGCGCCGCCGCTTGGTATCGAGGCGACGCCATCGCGGCGAAGGCGGAAACCGCGCGAGTGCAAGCGAATCTCGACAAGGCGGTCGAGGCAAACAAGGTGAGCGCGGACACCATAGACCGCATGCAGAAGCAAGACGCGCTGAACGACAAGATCTCGGCGGAACTCATGCAAAAGCTGGCCGCCGCGAACACCGCATTGACGGAAAAAACCACCGCTCGGGCCGACCTGAAAGGCAACAATGAAACCGTTCGCTCTTACCTCGACACTCCTGTTCCTGACGATTTGCGCCGGCTGTACGACCACTAAGCCGCAAGTCATCGTCAAAACGGTTTACGTCAAAGAGAAGGTGCCGGCGGAATTGATCGCGCCGGTTCCGCCCGCATGGCACAAGTCCGGCGGACCCGCCAAGACGGAAGACTTTGTCGCTCGCGGCGACGTCAACGAGTCCGCGCTCAAGGTGTGCACCGCCCAGGTGGACGGCACCCGCAAATGGAATGGGGAGCCGTAGGGCGATGTCACAGGACGGGGTAGAGCGCACGCTTGGCATATTGCTTGGCAAGCTTGAGGGGATAGAGAAGGCGATAGCGCAGGCGGACGTTCAAGCCACTGCGCACCGCGCAACGGTGCACCGGCGCCTTGACGAAATGGTTGGCGAGGTCGGCGACCTTCGCGCCGAGGTAGCCACCATGAAGGCGGACGTAAAGGACTCCAAGGCGATCACCGACGAAGTGAAGCAATGGAAGCAACGCGGCATCGGCGCGCTGTTCGTGTCCGGCATCGCGGGATCAGCCTTCGGAGCCGCCGCCGTGGGCTTCGTCATCTATTGGTGGGAATCAATCTTGCGCGTGTTGCGCTCGGCTTAGGCCGCCTTCTTGGCGTAGGTGATAACCCGCGCCGGCAGATGGGCGCGGGCCGAGGCCGGAAGCATCAGATAGGCCCTCAAGAAATTGATCGCGTAGAACGGCGGGGCGCCGCTGTCCACGCGGTCCGTGAGCCACCGATTGACCTGTACCGAGGTCTTTCCGAGAAGCCCGGCAAGCTGCTTCTGTTCCAGCCCGGATTGCTGGAAAAGCAGCTCAAATTCGCGTTTGTCGTCGGCGGCGGTGCTCATTTGCTCACTATACATTTTGCATATTTCCGGTTCAACGCCGCAATACCGCAACCTTGCCGCCGCCGGTCATGATCGTTTTGACCGATTCCGCCGCCGTGTCCGCCATCTGTTGAGCGGCGCCGGTAAGAAGGTAGGCGTAGCGCTTGGTCGTCTGGCTATCCATGTGGCCTAGCAGATTGCCCACTTGCGAAAGCTCCAAACCGGCGGAAAGACCGGCCGAGGCGAAGAACCGGCGTAGGTCGTGAGGCACAAGCTTTTCCGTGATGCCGGCGGCCTTCATGAGCGCTTTCCACGGCTTCGTCACGTTGACAAGGTGCCCGTGGCCGTGGCGGCCAGGGATTAGGTAGGGGTTGCCCTTCACCTCGGGAATCTCTGCGATGACCTCGCGCGCCAGGGCGGACAGCGGCACGATCTTTTCGCCGGTCTTTGAGTCCGGCAAGTGCAGGCCGTCCGCCTTCACCCACTCGCGTTTTGCCGTCTGGATTTCGTTCCGGCGAGCGCCGGTGAAACACAGAAGCTCGACCAGTCCGGCAAAGAACGGATTCGGTTCCCATAGCGCATTGATCGCCTGTAGCAAACGGAAGGCCTCGTCGGCCTGGGGCACGCGCTTCCGCTTGTGCTCTTTGTACCGCTCGACATGGACCGGGTTAGTTTTGCGCGGGCGCCAGCCCCATTTTTCGGACAGGTTGAAGGCCTTGGAAAGCAGGGCCGCGACCCGGTTGGCCGCGCTCGGCGTCTTCCGCATCTTGAAGTGCAAGGCCTCGCATTCGGATTCCACCACGTCCGCCACGGCCTTGCCGGGGCCGAAGTGCGGCAGAATATGGTTGTTCCAAAAGCCCTCATTGTCTTTCCGATAGCCGGCCTTGTTGCGGCCCTCGGAATATTCCAGATGCCGGTCGCGAAGCATCGCCATGGTCGGGCGCTCGGCAAGCTCGGCCTTCTCCCCGGCGGGGTCTTCGCCTTTGGCGACCCGAGCCAGAACGTCTTTCGCCTGGGTCCGGGCTTCCGTGAGCGTGACAAACCGGAAATCACCGATCTTATAGGCCCGCTGCTTTCCGACCTTGTTCCGGTAGGACAGGTAATAGACCGATTTGGTCGCCAGATAGCGGAGGCGAAGACCCGGCACCTTCGGATCATTCCAAGAGGTGCCGGCGGGGCCGGTGGCTTCGGGGCGATCAGCTTTGCTCATGACTCTCAACATGACTAAGGGCGATGCAGCCGCCGCCGCCCTTGACGTAGACGACAGCGGTATGGCCGCCGAGGATGCAGGCCGGTGACGTGGTGACGCGCTCAACGGGATCGCCTTCGCGCGGACCCGTCCACACCCTGATTACATCGCCGACCGCGTGCCGCCGGTTGAAGGCGTCACAATCGGCCTGCATCGCAGTTTGAAACTCGGCGACCGCTTTCTCGCGGCCTCTCTTGGTGAAGCCGGCCCCGCATTCGGCGCACCGGGCTTGCGCCCGGTACGCAATGCGGAAGCAACGCCGGCATATTTTTACCGGGGCGTCCACGCTAGACGCGCATCGGCATGAGCACGGCGAACTCGCCAGCCTGGCCGCCCGGCCCCTTAATCAACAGCGGGTCGCCGGCCCCGGTGAAGCCGATTTCGATTCGCTTCGTCCCGAAGGCCTTTGCCATGTCCGCGAAATATCGGCCGTTCAACCCGAAGGCTTCAACGCCCTCGGGCGCCTCGCCACGGAACACGGCGGAAACGGTGCCGTAGTCCGGGTTTGCGGCGGTGGCGGAAACGCCGCCCTCGCAACGCTGGACCTTGATAGCGCAGTGCCGGTCGCCGCGTACCCCGGCCGTGGCGCGGTGCAGCTTCAGGATCTTCCCGGCGTCAAGTTCGAAGTGCTTGAACGGCCCTTTCGGCACGACCCGCCGCCAATCGGGAAAGGTGCCGTCGATAAGCTTGGTGCGGATGACGTAGTCGCCGAACGCGAATTCGGCCCGCATGTCATCAACTGACAGCGTGACCTCTTTGCCGGCGGCGAGGTGCGCAACAGCTTTGATCGCGTCACGCGGAACGATGACGGTCGGGCGGCCCACGATGTTGGCGCTTGTCTTCGCCTGGCGCGAGCCGAGGCGGTGGCCGTCCGTGGCAATGGCTCGCAACATGCCGTCATCGTCAACGCCAAATTCGAAAGCGACGCCGTTGAGATAGTACCGGGTTTCTTCCGAGGATATGAACGGCACGGTGAGGCCGAGTAGCCAAGACATAACGCCCTCGGCGAGTGGCACGCGACGGAAGCCGGCGTCGCCAAAGTTCGGCCCTTGGAGCACCGGCGCATCTTCGGCCGGCATCGGGATAATGGCGGCGCTGAAATCGCCACAGATGAACGTCACGCGGGAGTCGCCGGGGTTCTTGCGGATTTGTACCGTGTCGCCGTCCGCGCCCTTCACAAAGGCCGCCAGGGTGCGCAGCGGCACCGCCAAGGCGTCACCCCTTCCGAGCGCCGGCATGCTGGTTTCAATAGCCAGGTCGATGTCGAACAGTGAGACGCCGAGGCGTTGCGCGTCCGTGTCCATCGTCAAGACGACGCACCCGAGAATCGGGATAGTGTTGCGGGGCTCGGAGTGAGGCAGAATGTCCGCCAGGGCGCGGCGGAACGTGGCGGTGTCTACGTCAACGGAAAACCCTTCATCGGCTTTCGGCGGCTTACGAACGGTATCAAGCACGGCTTCACCTCATTGTTGATATGCAAACGGTTGATATGCACCACGAATAGGCTTGCGTTTGCAAATTGTCAACGTCTGCCAACACATTGCCATCAAATTTCTGCGAACGGGCGGGAATTGGTGCTATCCGATGCAAAGAGCAAACCGCGCGAATGATACGGTTTGCGTGGTGCTGATAACGCCTAAAAAGGCCGGAAAGCTGTTTCGTAATGATGGGGTCGCGTGTTCGAGTCACGCAAGCGGCACCAAAAATTCAAGCACTTAGCCGATCGCCTCGCTCGATTTGTCCGAGTGGCGGCGGAAGTTCTCTTCCAGCATCTGCAGCGACGGCGCCTCCCAAACTGAACCAAAAAGGGCACTGAAGAGCGGGCAAGTCACTCAAAATCGGGCAAGTCACTCAAGTTGAACAACAGCCGCGCATGTTGTCTGCGAGCACTGACGTCTTGACCAGGTCGTAGGCAGGTCTCGAAATCCCGGCGGTTACTCATTTCCGTAAGCGCCGCGCCTATCTCCAAGGTTCCGGTTGTGATGGCAGCCAGGGCAGGCCCTTCGGCGAGATTCGATGCAGGCCATTGTGTGACGATCGGGCATTCAATAGTCTTTCCGTTGGGTCGAGGAATGCACGCATGACGCCGAAACTGAACCGCTGGAAGCGCTTCGCCGACTGGGACGAGCGGCCGTTGCGGCTGGACAAGTTCGCGGCGGAAGACCCTGCCAATGGCTTCTCCGCCTTCTCCAGCCCGGCCGATCCCAAACCCGGCATCGGCATCAACGGCGGGCGCGTCGTGTCCCTCGATGGGGTGCTCGAGCACGACTACGACATGATCGACCGCTTCATCGCCCGCCATCACATCGACCCGGAGGTGGCGCCGGAAGCAATGGCCCTGGAGTCAGCGACCATTGCGCGCTGGCTGGTCGACATGAACGTTCCGCGCGAAAAGCTCGTGCGGCTCGCCCACGGCATGACGCCTGCGAAACTCGCTGAGGTCGTGTCGCAGCTCAACGCGCTGGAGATCGCCTTCGCCTACTCAAAGATGCGAGCACGCAAGACTCCAGGCAACCAGGCGCATGTCACCAACGGCAAGGACGACCCGCTCCAGCTCGCCGCGGACGCCGCAACCGCCGTCGCCTTCGGCTTCGACGAGATCGAGACTACGATGCGCGTGTCGCGCAACGCCTGGTCCAACGCGGTGGCGTGTGCGGTGGGCGGCGCCGTCGGCCGCTGGGGAACGCTGTTCCAATGCTCCAGCGAGGAGGCGGAGGAACTGCGCATCGCCATGGCCGGCTTCACGTCCTATGCCGAAACCGTTTCCGTCTACGGCACTGAAAAGTCGTTCACCGATGGCGACGACACGCCGTGGTCCAAGGCATTTCTCGCCGCTGCCTATGCCTCGCGCGGCGTCAAGATGCGCTGTACGTCGGGTGCCGGCTCCGAATTGCTGATGGGCTTCCATGAAGCAAAATCGCTGCTTTACTTGGAGGCGCGCTGCCTCTGCCTGCAGCGCGGCATGGGCGTGCAGGGCACACAAAATGGCGGCATTGACGGCGCGCCCTTGACCGCCACCATACCTGGCGGGGTCCGCGAGTTGATGGCTGAGAACCTCATCGCCGTCTGGCTCGATCTCGAATGCGCATCAGGCAATGATGCGCGCTCCACCGAATCGGAAATTCGTGTCGGCGCCAAGATCCTTCCCTACCTGATTGCCGGCTCAGACCTGATCTGCTCCGGGATGGGATCGATCCTGAAATACGACAATTCGTTCAACCCTTCGCTGATCAACGGCGAGGAGCTGGAAGACTATATGGTGCTTCAGCGGGATTTCGAGGCCGATGGCGGGTTGACGCCGCTGCCCGAGTCCCGCGCGATCGAGTTGCGCGAGCGGGCGGTGGCGGCGATCGCCGCGGTGTTCGAGGAGCTCGGCCTGTCGACACCGACCGAGGACATGAAGACCAGCGTGGTTTATGCCTCCGGTTCCGACGACACGCGCAGCCTGATGCCGCGCGACGTGAGCTTCATCAGCGAGGCCATCAAGGAGCGCGGCATCACCGTGATCGACGCGGTCAAGGCGCTGGCCAACCGCGGTTTCCGAGAAGAGGCCGAGAACCTCCTGAACGTGGTGAAGCTGCGCCTTTCCGGCGACTATCTCCAGACCTCGGCCATGATCCGCAATGGGCGGATCGTCAGCGCGGTCAACGACCCGAACGACTATCTCGGCCCCGGCTCCGGCTATCGCGTGTCCGAAGAACGGCGCCTGCAGCTCAACGACATCCGCGATGTGCTGGATCAGAAAGAAGTGCTGCGCTCGGAGGCCCTGCACGAGAAGGACGAGGCAAGGCGCGTCCGCTATCGCAACCTTGGGCCGGCAGCCAACGGGTCGGCGACCGACGATTTGGTCATCGGCATCAGCCCGGCCTTCGGCTTGAAGCTCTACCGGACGACGGCCGGACATCGGCTGTCCGAAGTGCTTGGCGCCATGCTGGATGCGATCCGCGCGCGCGGGCTTAAGGCGCGCGTCGTCCGCTTCCGCCATACGGCTGATACTTCCTTCCTTGGCCTGTCCGCCGCCCGGCTTGCCGGCAGCGGCATCGGCATCGGCATCCAGGCCAAGGGCACGGCCGTCATCCATCAGCGTGACCGACAGCCGCACAACAATCTGGAACTGTTTTCCAATGCCCCGATCACCAGGCTCGAGCACTATCGCGCTCTCGGTGCCAATGCGGCGGCCTATGCGCTGGGCGAAATGCCGGAGCCCATCGTGGTGCCGCAGCGAGGCGAGGCCATGGGGTCGCGCTATCATGCGCGCGTCGCCCTCATCTACGCCATCGAAACCGGGCTGACCGAGGCCGGCGCGGCTCCCGAAGAGGTCGACGTCGTCCTGACGGGAGCGCAATAGTGACCCTTACGCGTGCCGACTATCCGCTCGCCGAAACCCAGCCTGGCGCCGTCACCGGCAAGCACGGCAAGGCGCTTCCGGAGATAACGCTGGATGCGGTGCTTGCCGGCGTGATGCGGAGGTCTTCCATCGTCACCT
>NZ_RZSA01000470.1:0-4978 GCF_003998075.1 Mesorhizobium sp. M2A.F.Ca.ET.037.01.1.1
CCGCTGTTCCAGCAGAGAAATCGCGTGGGCGCGGAGTTTTCGCTCTGCGAGGAAGAGTTGACGCAATCGTTTAGCTTGCTTGCAGTTCGTAGAGACCCGCCTTTGAAAGCAACTAAGCTATTGCATTGATATGTTGGTGCGCGATCGATCGCTACATAGCCGGCCGCCATTATCCGAGTATTGATCCGCCGGTGTTCGTGTTGCCGTATATGGCAATCCCTGCGAGATCGTCGCGGCCGGATCGGCCGCACCCTCTAGTCATAAAAGGGGAAGCGACCGAGAATTCCGCTGCCGAAAACTTCTCTGGCTTGGCTATGCATGCGGTAGATGAGATCGCCGCCTACCGCGACCTGGTCGAGGAAGGCATCGACGCCCAGTTCGGACAGCCTGGTTATCGCAATGCGTTAGCGGCTCAGACTTGCGGTCTCGAGAGCGGCCTTTGGGGGTCACCTCTTTTTTGTTTCAGAGGTTGGAAGACGGCTGCTCGTTACCCAATAGAAATGGCGACTACGGAACGCGATCGATCGCGGCCATCAGGAAACACCTGTCTTCGGCTCAACCTCGACATGGCGTCCGATCGACCGCAGATATACAGCTATCTCGTCCATGAGATGATCGCGTTCGCCGTAGATCTCAGCAATCCTGCGCAGCTGTGGCTCGACGGACCTCCGTTGCGCCGGCGTCAAATCAGCATCGCCAAAGACATATCCCAAGTTGCCAATCGCGCAAATGTTGCAGCCGGCCTCCACAACTGCTTGCACGAATGCCGGAATGTCTTTTTCTTGCATAGTCTTCATGTCGAACCTCTCGTGAATGGCGTGCTTGCGCGCCCATGCTGCCTTTTCAGCGTGTCCTCTGGGCGGCGCAAGCCTTGAGCGTAATTGTGCCGGGCAACCTCGACTATCCCGTCTGCCACGCTCTTTAGAGTCGGTGGGGTCTGGTGATTGCAGGCTGGGCCACTCAAAAGCCTGCAAGAAGAAAGTCATGGCGACCATTGCTCAAGATCGCGAGGGTGCGTGCAAGACCTTCCGTTGGCAGTCATGCACGCTCACCCAGCAACTGGGTATTGAGCAACTGGGTCTCACGTCGCGGGTCTCGTGTGCTTCACAGCCGAAAATAAGGTACCACCGTGGCTATTCTCAAGTGCAGGCTACCTCTTCAGGACACGGCGGAGTGCCTTCCGACGCACCCCTGGTGCAACGTGCGACCTAACGAGACACATCTCGTTCGCGTTCCCTCGACCTTTCTTCGTATTGCTGCTTGCCCTGCGATTTCAGGCCCTCTGCTAGCTTCTCGGCCGCTCTTTGGCCTGCAATGTCACTATTCAAGATCATATCCGACATCCCTGGATGGTCATAACCGTAATGCGCATGCAGTTTCCCTCACGAGCAGCGCCTATCCGTCGATTAGTTCGTCTTCCGGAACCCGAAGCCCTTTTTATCCGGCGTACCTATCCACCATTCAACCGGTATACCTTTCCCAACTTTGGCGGACCATTTACCTCAGGCATGATCATCTCGCGTGACATTTTTTTTTGGCGCCATCATCGCACGTGGCATTTTCTAAAAACCAAGACGTGTCAATTTGTAAAATCAAGGATGCGGCCGCGCCCGTTGCGAGGATTTGCAGGTAGCTCTTCAGCCCCAACACGATGTGTGAGGCGGCGGTGGAAAAGGCAACCGACGGCGTCGACGCGTCCTTTGATGATCGCAAGCGATATGCTTCGTCGCGAGCCCAGATTGCGGTCTCGGGCACAAGGCGAGATCACAGTTCTGCGATCTGTGGTAACGCGAGCCCGCAAAGCGCCGCTGCGGCCACCGCTTTTGGAATCTGGACGAGATTCGTCGTCGTCTGAGATCAGTTGATCGAGCAGTTCGCGCGCGCGGGACGCGCTTGCGGTGCAGTCTCTCCCGCGAGCTCGCCCGTGACCTTCTCATCGACGACATCCGAGAGCTGCGCGGACGGCCCTATGACCTCGTCGCTGTCGCCGGCGGCTGGAAGCACCTGACACGGCCGGCCTATGCCGATGCCATCCGCGCCTGCGGAAGCAGCGGGCGTGCCGTGGACCTGACGTGGTCGGACGTGCTGATGCTGATGTGCATCGGCACTTCCAGCCGATTACCCGCGCCGAATTGTCGTCGGTTTTCGGGAAGTAATCAGTCGCGACCTGATCGGCCATCTGCGGCACCGGCCTGATCGCGTCGAACCCGCGCAGTCCGACGCCCGGCGCTCCCTACACCTATGTGACGACAAAAGCGTCCTGCTCGAGTTCGGCCTCGACACGCTTCGCGATCTCCCGGACTGCGAGGCGCTCGAGGATGCCGGGCTGCTGAGCAGAGATGAGCTGCTTGCTGGTGAAATTATGCCAGAGTTGGCTAGTGGCCATGAGGATGCGGGTTTGGATACGGAGGAATAGCTTGGCGCTGCAGACGCTGTGGCCACCGGGCTTGCGAGTGCTTCCAGCTTTCCATAGCGAATCTAGCGCGCCCAAGGGCGTCCGAAATTTGTAGGCAAATTTCGGACATGGACACGGTCAGCGACGTCAAGCAGGCAGCGGTATGCGGCCTCTGCACCGCTGTCGCCCAAAAATTCGTGGCCATGGGCAAGCCCCACTTGAGACCCCCAGAGAGAACGCTCGTGAGCGATGGAAACGGTTTTGGTCCAAAGCTTGATACAGATGGCCTGCAGATGGGTGTAGGGTTTCAAAGCGCTCGAAGACGCGCCTTCGCAGAGTTAAAAGTCCGCGACGAACTCGTGTGTCGTTTGTCGCCAACTGCAAATTCGATAGTTAGCGCAATTATACTGCGCCGAGTCTGCCATCTCGAGCCCCAAGGGTTTGTGAGGCCTCTCGGCTCACCACCGCCTTTGCTAACCGCCGTGATTCCAAAGACGCGTGCCTTTACGGAGGGGGTCAAACGGCCTATATTATTCTTTATAAGGAGAAGAATAATGGGCACACTTGCTCGCATCTACACCCCCGCAGAGGCAGCCGCCGTCAGCGGGATAGGAATCAAGGCCGTGCACAATGCGATCGACAAACGCATTGTCGATACTGTGCCAAGCACTGCTCGGCGCATCGGTGGGGTCGTCCGACGGGCATTGACCGGCGAGGATTTGCTGCGGCTCAAGCTTTGGTATGGCGTGGGTGCGACATTGCCCGCTGATCGTCGCTACCGCCTGTTCGAGGAAATCAAAGCTGCCCCAAGGGCCAAGACCGTAAGGGCCGACGACCTGCTGATCGTCGACGTCGCCGAGGCACGTAAACAGCTCAAAGCGCGCATCGTGGATCTTGATGAAGCGGAGGCCGCCATCGGCCGCGTTAAAGGGGTGATGGGCGGAGAGCCTGTCTTCAAAGGAACCCGCATCCCTGTTCGTATGATCACGACGATGCTAGCGCAGGGCGCAGATGAAGCGGAGGTTCTGGAGGGATATCCGAAGCTAACGCCGCGCGTGATTGAGCTCGCCAGAATGTGGGTCGCCGCGCACCCGGTTCGTGGGCGGCCTAAGAAGCTGGTCGAGCAGGGCGTGAAAATAAAGTCGTCGAAGCGCGTGGTTTTGAAGGGCGACCCAGGTCCGTCGGCCAGGTCGAGACGCGTGTGACCTCGTGAGGTTTCTGATCGATGAGTGCCTGCACACGTCTCTGGTTGCGGTAGCCCAAGAACGCGGACATGAAGCAAACCACGTCAACTGGCTTGGGCTAAGCGGCGAAACCGACTGGGACCTCATGCCGCTCATTATCGATGAGGATTTCACCTTCGTCACCAACAATGCTAAGGACTTCAGGAAGCTCTATGCCAAAGAACCGGTTCACGCCGGCCTGATTATCGTCGTCCCTCAGGTCGGGCCTGAAAAACAGAGAGAGCTCTTCGATGCTCTCCTCGAGGATCTTGGCCCAGAGGAATTCCTGATTAATGAAGTTATCGAAATCGAGATCGAAAACGGCATTGCAATCGTAACACGATACGATCTGCCGTCGCCCTAGCTGAGGCTGCGCGATCTCCGCTTATGACCGACCCGGTTGCCAGTCGCTCATCTGCAAAATGTTACCGCCGAGTTTTGCAAACGCGCGTTGGCGGCAGGAGAAAACGAGAATCTGCTGATCGTGTGATTGACGATGCAAAGCGTCGAACATGCGCTCGATGCGGTCGTCATCGGAATAAACCAAAGCGTCATCCAGGATAACCGGTGTGGGTCGGCCGTCGCGGGCAAGCAAACGGGCGAAGGCCAGACGTGTCAGAACCGAAAGCTGTTCTCGCATGCCGCCACTCAACCTATCGACATCCTCATCCTGACCATTGCGGCGAACGGTCTGTGGCAACAGTGTGTTCTCGTCGAACACTATGGAGATGTCATCGAATAGCAATCCAAGCAGCGGTCGCAGCTCGGACATGACCGGCTTCAGATAAAGATCGCGTGCCGTCGAGCGCGCAGCGACCAGCGTCGTGCGCAGCCGGTCGAGGACGGCTTTTTCGAATTCGAAGCGTCTCGCTCGCTCTCCAGCGATTTCCAATTTTTCTGTGGCCTCGCGCAAAGCTTCTTCCACCGCGTCGTCGGACCGAGTGCGAATATGGCCATTGAGATCGGCCAGGGTTACACGCAACTGACTTGCTTCCTGTGTGGCGGCATCCTGAACCGAACGGGCGCGGCGCAGAACGGCTTCAGCGCTGGTGAGATCGCGAGCGCCGTCGCGCAGGGGAGCAGCGCGCATTTCGGCCGCTTCGCGCAGCTTTTGTCGTGCGGTGGCCTCGGTGAGCAGCAAGCGCCCCTTTTCCTCGCGCGCTGCATCGGGTCCCAATATGACCTCGAGGCTGGTCAGTTCCGCCTGGATGGTGACATAAGCCGTCTCCGCAGCCATGACAGCCTCGTCGGCATGGCTGCGCAAAGGCAAGGCCTCGCGCACGCTGTTGCGTGTTGTCGCCACACGCTGCTCGGCTGCGGCATGATGTTGCCGGATCTGTTCTGGATCGACTTTGAGTTC
>NZ_RZSA01000471.1:0-4976 GCF_003998075.1 Mesorhizobium sp. M2A.F.Ca.ET.037.01.1.1
GCCCCCAACAACCGCGGACGATCTCAAGCGCCTGCATGCTGGTGAGGCCTCCGATTTCAGGCGTGCCGGTGCCTTGAGCGAATGCTGGATCAAGCGAGTCGATGTCGAAGGTGATGTAGACCGGCCCGCTGCCCATATGGGCGCGAACTTCATCCATCAGCGGAACGAGCGAGCGATGCCAAAGCTCATCGGCCTGGTAGACTTTGAACCCTTGCCGGCGTGGCCAGTCGAAATCCTCGGCGGCGTACCCGGTACCACGCAGGCCTATTTGAATGGTGCGGCGCGCGTTGATGAGACCTTCCTCGACAGCACGGCGGAAAGGTGTCCCGTGCGCGATATCCTCGCCGAACATGGTGTCGTTGATGTCGGCATGCGCATCGACATGAATGAGGCCGACGGGACCGTGTTTCTTGGCCATCGCACGCAGGATGGGTAGCGTCATGGTGTGATCGCCGCCGAGTGAAAGAGGCTTGCACCCATGAGAAAGGATATCGGAGATGCCGCGTTCGATCGCATCGACCGACTTGAGCAGGTTATATGGGTTCGTCGCAATGTCGCCCACATCGGCAACCCGAAGAGAGTCGAATGGCGCAGCGCGCGTGGCCATGTTGTAAGGGCGCAGCAGGACCGATTCGGCGCGAATTTGCCTCGGACCGAAACGGGTTCCGCTTCGGTTGCTGGTGCCGATATCGAGCGGCACGCCGACAAAGCAGGCGTCCAGACCGGATGCCGTCCGGGCGTATGGCAGACGCATCATCGTGGCGATGCCCCCAAAACGCGGCATGTCGTTGCCGCTAAGCGGCTGGTTTAAAGACCCATTCATCAAAATCACCCTGTCTTCTTTCGCGTATTCTCAGGCAGCCGAGCCACGAGCCAGCGGCTCCCCGCATTGGCTTGAGCTTCGACGGGACGCGGGTCACCTTCAAGGGGAGCTTTCCCAACAACACTTGGACGAGCGTCAATGTAAGGAGAGGCACGTCAATCATTCGGTTTCATCAACTTAACCATTGAATCTCCGATGTGTGTGTCGATGCCGGGGCTCGCTAACCTGCGTCCATCTCTGACCTCCCAACCTCTATCGCAGGTATCGATATGACCGTGGTCCTTTCCTTCCAAACGCCCGCTGGCCCGGTCTCTGCGACCATCCGGCGCGTGCTCGCTGCAGGCTACACAGGGCGAACGCGCCACCTCGTTGAAGCTCACATTGAGGAACTGAAGGAGATCGGCATTCCGGCGCCGCCACATGTACCCATGCTGTTTCCGATCATACCGGGGCTGCTGTCGCAATCGACGGAGACGCAGGTACTTGGTTCAGACACGTCGCCTGAGGTCGAGTATGTCGTTTTCCGCCAAGGCGGACGTGACTATGTCACGGTCGGCAGCGACCAGACTGATTCTGTCATGGAGGCACAGAACGCGCCAATGGCGAAGAACATGTGTCTGAAATCAATCGCGCCGGACGCCTGGCCCCTGGAAGAGGTCCTCGATCACTGGGACAGTCTGGAGCTGTCGCTTGTCTGCGACGGCAATCTCATGCAGCAGGGCAAGGTCGAGCAGATGATGAGGCCTGCCGAGCTGCAGGAGTTCGTTTCTGAACACGACGGCCACGAGCACGAGGGTCGAATGATCTTTTCAGGCACGCTGGAGATGAATGGTCGCTGCCCGCGTGAGAGGGCCGAAATGACCATAAAGCTCCATGACCCTGTGCTCGAGCGCGCGATCGTCCATCGCTATACTGTAGAGCCTACGTTCCCGTTCTTTTGAGCTACCCCAGCAACCAGTGCCAAGACCCTGTCGGCCCATGGGTCAACCACGTCGCCACCGCGCGGCGGGAGCACCGCCGACCTCTATGTAATCACCCCAATCAGTAGTACTCTCGATGGAGCCATCCTCGCGGGCGCCGCTTCCCATTTTCTGCCTAAGAGCTAGGCGGGAACTGCCGACCTTTTAAGCATCGGTTTTTAAACGAATATTTTCTTGACGAACATCCTGAGTTAGCATTCACTGCCGTCGGGGAACCAAACGCGCCAGCCGATAATCATGCAACAATGGCTGGTGCAAAAATAGAGATCCGGTCCTTGGTAATGTTGAAGGGGCCAGCCGCATTGAAGCGGTGCGGAAATGTCCCGGAGGCGAAATCCTTCATCGACTTCGCAAGGTCTGCTGAAAGCCGCCAAGAGAACGGCGTCAGCGAGTGAGTGGGAAGCCGAAAGGGGCAGTGTATCCACTCTGAAACGGTTCCCTCTTAGTCATACCGGCTCCTCTTCGAGCCCGGGTTTGGAAAAAAGAGGTGAACATGGTCAACATCGCCAACGTCGATCTCCGCTTGCTTCGCGTCTTCATCACGGTGGTGAAATGCAACGGTTTTTCCGCGGCGCAGGCCGAGCTCAACATCAGCCAGTCGACGATAAGCAACCACATGATCGCCCTGGAGGAGCGCCTTCGCCTCAAACTCTGCCAACGGGGGAGGTCCGGCTTCGAACTGACCGATCATGGACGAATCGTCTTTGAGGCTTCCACGCGCCTTTTCGAAGCCCTTGAGGAATTCAGCTGCGAAACGGAGTCGCTTCATTCGGTTCTGACTGGCAGTCTGCGGATTGGCGTCGTGGATAACACGGTGACGGATTCGCATTCGGCGGTCTCGGCCGCTTTCCGACGATTCTGCGCCAGACCCAACAATGTGAATGTGCAACTTGTTGTGGACAGTCCTCCGTCTCTTCAAAAACGGCTGGTGGAAAGGCAGATCGATCTTGCGATCTTCGGTTTCGTCCCACGGCTGTCCAACCTGCGCTACCAGAACCTCTATGCAGAAACGAGCACGCTGTTCTGTGGCCAGGGACATCCCCTGTTCGACGTGAGCGAGGACGACCTCTCTTTGGATGTGCTGCGCGACTACGCGTTTGCCAGCCGGTCCTATTGGTGCAATCAGGATCTGGAACGCATCGGAATGTGCAAAAGCACGGCCTCGGTCGAGCAGGTCGAAGCCCAGCTCATTCTGGTGCTGTCGGGTGCGTATCTTGCCTACCTGCCGACCCACTACGCCCAGACCTGGGTGGACAAGGGGCTGTTGCGCCCGCTGCTCCCAGACAAGACGTCATATGCGGTGCGGTTCACTATGGCTACCCGCAAAGGCGTCCGCACAACGCCAACTTTGAAGGCGTTCATTCAGGATCTTTACACTTCAGTCGGCGGCCGCAGGGAAGAAAGGGCAGAATCGTTCGAGTTGCCGGCGTTGGCGTCGTGGCAACCCCGCCGGCAGGCGAAAGATCATGTAGTTGCCCTCAACTAGGGCTAGCCTGAGCACCTCAGTGCGCGTGTCCGAGATAGGCGTCGCGCACCCGTTCGTCGCTGATGAGATCGGCGCAATAACCGGAAAGGGTTATTGACCCAGCCTCCATGACGTAGGCCCTCTGTGCCAGTTCGAGCGCCAGGAAGGCATTCTGCTCGACAATCAACAGCGAAACACCTCGACCGGCAATGGCGGTGATCGCTCCGTAGATGACGTCGATCATCCGGGGTGCCAGGCCCATACTCGGCTCATCGAGGAAAAGCATTCGCGGTTTGGCCATCAGTCCGCGGCCGATGGCCAGCATCTGCTGCTCGCCGCCAGAGAGCGTACCAGCCGCCTGATCCCGGCGTTCGGCTAGTCGGGGAAACAGGTCAAACACGCCCGCCAGATCCTGCTCGAGTTCCTGGCGCGATATTTTTCGGCAAAATGTTCCCAACTTCAGATTTTCTACGACTGTCAGACGTCCGAACACCCTGCGGCCCTCCGGAACTTGTACCAGCCCAAGCGCAGGCAGTTGATGCGCCTGCAGCGGGACGATGTCCGCTCCGTTGAATGCGATTTGTCCCCTGCCGCAGCCACGCAAGCGGCAGATCGAATTGATCAGGCTGCTCTTGCCGGCGCCATTGGCGCCGATTAGCGTCACCACCTCCCCCTGACCGATCTCCAACGCGGCGTCCCGGACCGCTGCAATCTGGCCGTAATGAACGTCGACCCCACCGACAGACAATAGCGTCATGCGTGAGTTCCCGTCCCAAGCGCGCGCTCCGCGGTTCGTCCTCCAAGATATGCCCTGAGAACTTCGGGGTTCTGCCGTACCTCCGACGGTTCTCCGCTGACGATTTTGCGGCCGTACTCCAAGACGGTGACATAATTGGAGATATCCATCACCAGCCTCATTTGATGTTCGATCAGAAGGATGCCTACGCCAAACTTCGAGGGCAGTTCAGCAATGAAATCCGACAGCCGCGCCGTTTCCTGGGGGTTCATGCCGGCGGCGGGCTCGTCTAGCAGAAGCAATTTGGGTCGTGTCGCCAGGGCGCGGGCAATCTCTAGCCGCCTCTGGTCGCCATATGAGAGAGTCCGGGCCAATCTTTGCGCGTGCGGCGCTATCCCGACGGCATCGAGCAGTCGCAATGCTTCCTCGCGGGCGGTCCTTTCCGCGCCAAGCGCGGAAGGAAGGCAAAGTAATGTCGGCAATAGCCCCCGAACCACACCGGGGCGCGCCTCCTCGGCGATCAGAACATTGTCGAGCACGCTCACCGAGCCGAACAGACGAACGTTCTGAAAAGTGCGGGCTATGCCTTGGCGTGCAATGACATGAGGCGGCTGACCGTCAATGCGGCTTCCGTCCAGATGGATGGTGCCGGATGACAGACGAGCAACTCCCGTGATGGCATTGAAAAGCGTCGTCTTGCCGGCGCCGTTCGGTCCGATCACACTGTGGATGGTCCCGGCGTCGACCTCCATGGAAATGTCGGAGAGAGCTTGGAGACCGCCATACCGAATGGACACGTTTAGCAATCGCAGCATCTCAGCCATGCCTCGCGGAAAGGGGAGCTGGCCAGAGGCCCTGGGGACGAACGCGCATCACCAGGATGAGCACGAAACCGTAGAACAGATAGCGGTATTCTCCGAACTCGCGCAGGAATTCCGGCAGGCCAATCAGGATGAAGCTGCCGACGAAGAC
>NZ_RZSA01000472.1:0-4950 GCF_003998075.1 Mesorhizobium sp. M2A.F.Ca.ET.037.01.1.1
GGCTGTTCCTCTATGCCGGCCTCGCCGACAAGTTCGAGGGCCGCGTCCATCAGCCGCCGGCCCGTGTCGTGACGCTTGCGTTGCATGAGCCGGTCGGCGTCGTGGGCATCGTTGCGCCGGACAACCAGCCGCTGCTCAACTTCATCTCGCTGATCGCCCCGGCGCTCGCCATGGGCAACACGGTGGTCGCGGTTCCGTCGGAGCGGCATCCGCTTTTGGCCACCGACCTCTACCAGGTGATCGAATATTCCGACTTGCCTGCCGGCGCGATCAACATCGTCACCGGCCGCAGCGCCGAGCTTGCCGGTGTGCTGGCCAAGCATGACGATGTCGACGGGCTCTGGCTGTTCGCCGATGCCGACACCTGCGCCAAGGCGGAGGCGGATTCCATCGGCAACCTCAAGCGCGTCTGGACCGGCAATGGCCGCACGCTCGATTGGACGTCGAGCGAGGCGGCCGGCGAGCCCTTCCTGCGCCGGGCCATTGAGGTCAAGAACGTCTGGGTGCCTTACGGCGACTGAGGCGTTCCGCCGAGGCACCGCGCGACGGAACCATTTCAGCCGCTGTCGCGAAGGTGATCGCCTTCGGGCTTGACGCTCGGGCGCGTGTTCTTTAACGAGAAAAAACATCTTTATCTGTGAAATGGAAATCTGACCGCACGATGCCGGCTGTCTGGCACACCACCCCGGGGCCGGCCATCGATAGAGGCGAAACGCTCCAGGCAGGCGAGGAAAAAAATGGCGGATCTGACAGGTAAGGTGGTTGTCATAACCGCGGCGGCGCAAGGCATCGGTCGGGCGAGCGCGCTGGCTTTCGCCAAGGCAGGCGCAAGCGTTCACGCCACCGATATCAACGAGCCGTTGCTGGCGGAGTTGGGCAAAACCCCCGGCATTACGACGCGAAAACTCGATGTGCTGAACGACGCGGCCGTCGCTTCCGCCTTCGCCGAGATCGGCCGCGTCGATGTGCTGTTCAACTGCGCTGGCTTCGTCCATGGCGGTTCAATTCTGGAGATGAAGGACGAGGATCTCGACTTCGCGCTCAACCTCAATGTCCGTTCGATGATCCGCACCATCCGCGCCGTGCTGCCAGGCATGCTGGAGCGCGGCGACGGCTCGATCATCAACATGGCCTCGCTGGCAAGCTCGCAGAAGGGCGTGCCGAACCGCTTCGTCTACGGGCTGACCAAGGCGGCCGTGGTCGGCCTGACCAAGGCGGTCGCCGCCGACTATGTCGCCATGGGCATTCGCTGCAACGCCATCTGCCCGGGCACGGTCGAAAGCCCGTCGTTGCAGGACCGCATGCATGCACAGGGCGACTATGAGGCGGCGCGAGCGGCCTTCATCGCCCGCCAGCCGATGGGCCGGCTTGGCACGCCGGAGGAGATCGCCGATCTCGCCGTCTACCTTGCCGGCGCCACCTACACGTCGGGGCAGGCCTACAACATCGACGGCGGCTGGTCGATCTGACGAAAGGCTCCGAAGTCGGCGGGTTGGTCGGATCGAAACGTCTGAAAATCTCGACGATTTGGCCGGCATCGCAGCGGGCTCGCTTGCCGCCGGTGTGGTCGGCGACTACGGTCCGCTGGCTTTGATGGGAATTTGTGAAAACGGCCGCTGGCCGCAAGGTGGAGAACGTTGAGATGAAGTTGTTGCGCTATGGCGAAGCTGGCAGTGAAAAGCCCGGCCTGCTTGATGCGGATGGGAATATCCGCGACCTTTCCGCTCATGTCGCCGATATTGCCGGGACGACGCTTCATCCGGCCTCGCTGGAGATGCTCTCCAAGCTCGATCCCAAGACGCTGCCGGTGGTCTCCGGCAAGCCGCGCCTGGGCGCCTGCGTCGCCGGCACGGGCAAATTTATCTGCATCGGCCTCAACTATTCCGATCACGCCGCCGAGACCGGCGCCACGGTGCCGCCGGAGCCGATCATCTTCATGAAGGCAAGTTCCGCCATCGTCGGCCCGGATGACGACGTGCTCATCCCGCGCGGTTCGGAAAAGACCGATTGGGAAGTCGAGCTCGCCGTGATCATTGGCAAGACGGCAAAATATGTTTCGGAGGACGACGCGCTGGATTATGTCGCCGGCTACGCCGTCGCGCATGATGTGTCGGAGCGCGCCTTCCAGGCCGAGCGCCAGGGCCAGTGGACCAAGGGCAAATCCTGCGACACGTTCGGACCGATCGGCCCGTGGCTGGTCACCAAGGACGAGGTCGCCGACCCGCAGAACCTGAAGATGTGGCTGACCGTCAACGGCAAGACCATGCAGAACGGCTCGACCAAGACCATGGTCTACGGCGTGAAGTATCTGGTCTCCTATCTCAGCCAGTTCATGTCGCTGCATCCCGGCGACATCATCTCCACCGGCACGCCGCCCGGCGTCGGGCTGGGCATGAAGCCGCCGGTGTTCCTGAAGGCCGGCGACGTGGTGGAGCTCGGCATCGAAGGCATGGGCCAGCAGAAGCAGACGTTCAAGGCGGACGAGTAAGCCGGCGCTTACCTCAACACCTTCCCATCCGCGCCAAGCCGATACGTCTTCGCCGCGTCCGGCGTCGCATAAAGCGTCGCGCCGGGCTCGGCATTGTACACGCCGAAGATGCGCACCGTGATCAGCCCGGCCTTCTCGCAGTCGAGGTAGAGGTTGGTGTCGGCGCCGAGATGCTCGGCATGCACCACCGTGCCCTTCCAGGCGCCGGAATTCGCATCGACTGTCAGATGCTCCGGCCGCACCCCGATGGTCTTCGCCGTTTCGCCCAGTCGCGCGCCGTCGATGAAATTCATCTTCGGCGAGCCGATGAAGCCGGCGACGAATTCGTTGGCCGGCGAATTGTAGAGCTCCATCGGGCTGCCGATCTGCTCGATGCGGCCGGCATTGAGGACGACGATCTTGTCAGCCAGCGTCATCGCCTCGACCTGGTCGTGGGTGACATAGATCATCGTCGCCCTGAGCCGCCGGTGCAGTTGCGCGATCTCCAGCCTTGTGTTGACGCGCAGCGCCGCATCGAGGTTCGACAGCGGCTCGTCGAACAGAAAAAGCTTCGGCTCGCGCACCACGGCGCGGCCGATGGCGACGCGCTGGCGCTGGCCGCCCGACAATTCCGCAGGGCGGCGCTCGAGATAGGGCTCGAGCGACAGCATCGCGGATGCGATCTTGATGCGGCGCTCGATCTCGGCGGTTGGCGTGCCGGCCTGCTTGAGGCCCAGCGCCATGTTGTTCTTCACCGTCAGATGCGGATAGAGCGCGTAGGTCTGGAACACCATGGCGATGCCGCGTTTCGCCGGCGGCGTGACCGAGACATCGGCGCCGTCGATCAGCACGCGGCCGGAGGTCGAGTCCTCCAGGCCCGCGATCACGCGCAGCAGCGTCGACTTCCCGCAGCCGGACGGGCCGACGAAGACGACGAACTCGCCGTCCGTCACTTCGAGGTCGATGCCCTTCAGCACCTCGACCGGCCCGAAAGCCTTCTTCACATTCTCGATCTTCAGCGAGCCCACGGCTTCGTTCCTGTTCTAGAGTTTGACGGCGTTACCGCTGCGCACGCTCTCGTCGGCGGCGAGGCAGACGGCGAGCGACTTCACGGCATCGTCCATGTGGCGGGTGAGATCGATATTTTCGCGGATGGCCTTGAGCAGGAAGGCCTGCTCCAGATCGCAGAGCTCCTGGTGGCCCGGCTCACCCTCCATCGACAGCAGCTGGTCTTCCTTGGCCAAGCTGCCGTCGGGTCCGGTCGCCGCACTATGCAGCCGGATGGTCGAGGTCTTGGTGTGGGTGTCGATGTCGTCGGACTTCACGCCCTCCTTCATGACGATCGACACGCAGCCCCTGGGCGACATCACGTCCTTCACGAAGAAGGCTGTCTCGGAGATCATCGGCCCCCAGCCGGCTTCATACCAGCCGACAGAACCGTCCTCGAACAGCACCTGCAGGTGGCCGTAATTGTACATCGACGGCGCCACCTCGTCGCTGAGCCGCACGCCCATGCCGCGCACCTCGATCGGCCTCGCGTCGGTGATCTGCAGCATGACGTCGAGATAATGCACGCCGCAGTCGACGATCGGCGAGGTCGTCTGCATCAGATGCTTGTGCGTCTCCCAGGTGTGGCCGGAGGATTGCTGGTTGAGGTTCATGCGGAAGACATATGGACCGCCGAGCTTGCGCGCCTCGGCGATCAGCCGGATCCAGGACGGATGGTGGCGCAATATATAGCCGATCACCAGTTTCCTGCCGTTGGCCTTGGCCGCATCGACGACGCGTTGCGCGTCGGCAACGGTCGTCGCCAGCGGCTTCTCGACGAAGACGTGGCAACCGGCCTCGAAGGCCCGCACCGCATAGTCGGCATGGCTGTCGGAATAGGTGGCGATCGCGGCGACGTCCGGCTTCTCGTCGCGCAGCACCTCCTCGAAGGAGCGGCGGATGTCGTAGCCGCCAAGCCCCTCCGGCAACGGCACGTCGGAGCGGTTGACCAGCGCGGCGATGTCGAAGCCCGGATTGGTGTGATAGGCCAGCGCATGGCTGCGGCCCATATTGCCAAGGCCGGCGACGACGACACGAAGGGGTTTATCGCTCACAGACTGCTCCACTTTCTTTTGAGAGGGTGTCACCCCGGGCGGGGTGAAGCGCAGCCCTGTGGAGAGTTGGCTGTTACGGCTCACTTGACGGCTCCCGATGTGATGCCGCGGATCAGTTGCCGCGAGAAGATGACATAGAGGATGAGCACCGGCAGGATCGCCAGCGACAGCGCCGCCAGGATCGCGTTCCAATTGGTGACGAACTGGCCGAGGAAGAGCTGCGCGCCGAGCGTCACCGTCTTGGTCTCTTCCGACGGCGCCAGGATCAGCGGGAACCACAGATCGTTCCAGATCGGGATCATGGTGAAGACGGCGACCGTTGCCATCGCCGGCCGCACCAGCGGCAGGACAAGGCGGAAGAAGATCGTATATTCCGACAGC
>NZ_RZSA01000473.1:0-4945 GCF_003998075.1 Mesorhizobium sp. M2A.F.Ca.ET.037.01.1.1
GTTGTTGATGCCGAGCGCGCTCTCGAAGCTCGCCTCCGTCGCCACGACGTCGAGCCCCTCGGCGCCGGCGATCTCGACGATGTCGGTGAGGTAGAATTCGCCCTTGGCATTCTTGTTGCCGACTTTGTCCAGCAGCCGCAGCGCATGGCTGCCCGCCACCGCCATCATGCCGGCGTTGCAGAAGCCGATCTTCTTTTCCTCCTCCGAGCAGTCCTTTTCCTCGCGGATGGCGACGAGCTTGCTGCCCTTCTCGACCAAACGGCCATAGCCGGCCGGGCTTGGCGGTCGAAAGCCGATGACCGCCACCGCGGCGCCCTCGGCGAGCTTCTGCCGCGCGGCGGCCAGCGCCTGCGAATCGATCAGAGGCGTATCGCCGAACATGACGAGGATGTCGTCGTAACCCTTTGATATCGCTTCGCGAGCAGCCAGAACAGCATGCGCGGTGCCGAGCCGCTTCTCCTGCACGAAAGTCTCCGCCTTGGGCGCGAATTTCTGTGCTGCCTTGCGCATCTCGTCGGCACCGTGCCCGATCACCAGCGCCAGGCCCGTCGCGCCGGCCGCCTCGGCCGCTTTCACGACATGCGCCACCATAGGCAGGCCGGCTATGGCATGCAGCACTTTTGGCATCGCGCTTTTCATGCGCGTGCCCTCGCCGGCGGCGAGGATGACGGACAGGCAGGATCTCTGGCTCATGGATGGCAACCGTATGAAAGGGCTTGAATCAATGCATGCTAGCAGCGGCGTAATGCTGCACCAATGCGGTTAAATTCCGGTGAGATGGCGGAGCGGAGGTCTCCAAGCGCGGATGTCCGGTGAGGTTCCAGATACAAAAGCACCGCCGCGGTGACGTCAGCCGGTTACATAGGTCAGGAAATATCCCCGGCCTGCTGGGAGTGCTGTGTCAGCATCGGCGGAGGCCGCGCGAGCGTGTCGTCGGTTCTCTGTTGGCGGGGGCGACTCGAACGCTCCACGCCTCGAAAGCGGGATAGCGAATTCTCGTGAAGGCAAGGTCAAACTGCGTTTCCGTTCCATATCGGCGGAGACTGGGAGAGAGATGGATACCATGCGCGCGGCGCGTCTGGAAGTTGGCAGGACATGGACGCGGGGCGGCCCGCGTGCAGGCGTATGGCCGAGCACGCAGCGCCACCTCGCAGCGATCCTGGCTTGCGACGTGGTCGGCTACTCGCGCCTGATGGAGCGCGACGAGCGTGGCACGCTCGAGCGGCTCAAGACCTACCGCAAGGATCTCCTCGAACCGCTGGTCTCCGAGCACCACGGTCGGGTCGTCAAGCTCACCGGCGACGGCATGCTTTGCGAGTTCGCGAGCGTCGTTAACGCGGTGACCTCGGCGATGGCGATCCAGCAGGCCTTGGCGGAACACGAGTCGGAGACGCCCGAGGAAGAGCGGATTCGCTTCCGCATCGGCGTCAATCTCGGGGACGTGGTCTGCGAGGAGGACGGTGACATCTACGGCGACGGGGTCAATATCGCCGCCCGCCTCGAAAGCGTCGCCGATCCAGGCACCGTGGTCGTCTCGGGTACCGCCTACGACCACCTTCAGGGCAAGCTCGACTGCGGCTTCACGCCGCTTGGCGACCTGCGCCTCAAGAACATCGAGCGGCCCGTGCGCGCTTACCGCGTCGAGGCCGACGCCAGCGCCGCACCGCCTCCCCTGCCCGAGAAACCCTCGATCGCGGTTCTGCCCTTCACCAACATGAGCGGCGACCCCGACCAGGAATACTTCGCCGACGGGCTGGTGGAAGACATCATCACGGGATTGAGCCGGGTGGACTCCTTCTTCGTGATCGCCCGAAACTCGTCCTTCACCTACAAGGGCCGGGCCGTGGACCTGCGCCAGGTCGGGCGCGAGCTGGGCGTCCGCTACGTGCTTGAAGGCAGCATCCGCCGAGCAGGTTCGCGGGTTCGCATCAGTGGGCAGTTGGTGGACGCGATCAGCGGGCACCATGTCTGGGCCGACCGCTTCGAGGGCGATATGTGCGACATCTTCGACCTGCAGGACAAGGTGACCGAGAGCGTCGTCGGCGCTGTCGAGCCGAGCATCCGGCTGGAGGAAATCAAGCAGGCGCGCATGAAGCCGACCGACTACATGAGCGCCTACGACCTCTACCTTCGCGCGCTGCCGTGCTTCTACAGCATGACCCGCGAAGGCTTTGCCGACGTGCGACGGCTCACCAACGAGGCGCTCAGCATCGATCCTGGCTTCAACTTGGCGAAGGCACTCGGCGCCCATATCCGCAGCATCTCCGTGAGCCAGTGCTGGCACGAGCCCGACGATACCAGAGTCGCCACGCGCATGGCGCGCGAGGTACTGCCGGAAGCGCGCGACGACCCCACGAGCCTGCGCTTCGCCGCGCAGGTCATTGCCTACAGCGCGAAGGACTACGAGATGGCGCTGGCCACTATCGAACGATCCCTGCGGCTCAATCCCAATTCGGCGCAGGGCCATACCAGCTGCGGCTGGGTCAACGCACATTCCGGCCGCCCGCTCGTCGCTATCGAGCATTTTCATAGGGCAATGCGGCTGAGCCCGGTCGATCCCGAGAAAGGCATCGCGCTCTCGGGCATCGGGATGAGCTACCTGATGCTCGAGCGCTACGAGGAAGCGCTGGCATGGGGTGAACGCGCGCTGCACGAGATGCCGAACTACGGCTCCTCGCACCGGGTGGTGATCATGGCGCTGGTCAAACTCAATCGGTTGGACGAGGCGCGGGCGGCGGCGCAGCGGCTGATGGAGGCGTTCCCGACCTACACGCTCACCCTGCAGAGACAGATCAACCCATGGCAGGACAAGGTGTTCGGCGAGCGTTACGTCGAGGCCTTGGGCGTCGCCGGCGTGCCGGAGTGATCGTCGCGCATAAAATGGCAGCCTACCCCAGTCGCCCCAGCACCGGGAAATTCTCCAGCAGCCAGTAGGACGCACTCTGCACGCCGCCCGTGAGGAAAAATACGCCGGCGACGACCAGCAGCGCGCCGATGCCCTTCTCGACGCGGCCGAGATGGACGCGGAATTTGCCGAGGAAGCGCATGAACGCACCGGAAAACAGCGCCGCGATCAGGAACGGGATGCCCAGCCCGAGCGAATAGGCGGCGAGCAGCAGCGCGCCCTCGCCGACCGTCTCGCGCCCGCCGGCCAAGGTCAGGATCGGCCCCAGCACCGGCCCGATGCAGGGCGTCCAGCCAAAGGCGAAGGCCAGACCCATGACATAGGCGGCGACCATGTTTGCGGGCTTGCCCTGCGACTGGAAGCGCGCCTCGCGCGACAGCAGCGGAATGCGCAATATGCCCAGAAAATTCAGTCCCATGATGATGATGAGTGCGCCAGCCGCCATCGCCAGCGGCTCCTGCCAGACCCGCAGCAGCCTGCCGATGGTCGAGGCGCCGGCGCCCAGCGCGACGAACACCGTGGAGAAGCCGAGCACGAAAGCAAGCGAGGCATAGAGCAGCGCGCCACGCGTGCCTTCCCGCGCCGTCATGGCATGATTGCCGCGGAAATCGTCGACCGACACGCCGGCCATGTAACAGAGATAGGGCGGCACCAGCGGCAGCACGCAAGGCGACAGGAACGAGATCGCTCCCGCCCCGACCGCGCTGACATAGCCGATGTCCAGTGCCATTCCATGAGTCCCGATTGTGCTGGCGTCGATATAGCGATGCGGGCGTGCGCCTGCCAATCACCATTGTGTGGCAAGTCGCCGCTTCGCCAAAGGAAGAAACGGGCTCCACAACGCGTTGACCGAATGAGCGCGCGACTGCCGCGCGCTTGTTCAGGGAGATTTATCATGAAAATGATCGCACTCGGGTTTGCCGCCCTTCTCGGCACCGCCGCGTCCCAGGCCGCCGAGGCCTGGAAGGAAGCCGAAGTGGGCGGCACCAAGATCTACACCGACGCCAAGGGCATGACCCTCTACACTTTCGACAAGGACGAGAAGGGCAAGTCCAACTGCTATGACAAATGCGCCGCCAACTGGCCGCCGCTGAAAGCCAAGGCGAGCACGAAGACCGAAGGCGAATGGTCTGTCGTCAAGCGCACCGACGGCACCCATATGTGGGCCTATGACGGCAAGCCGGTCTACACCTTCGTCAAGGACAAGAAGGCCGGCGACATGAACGGCGAAGGCGTCGCCGGAGCCTGGCACGTCGTGAAGGCAGATTGAGCTCGCCTCATTGAGCGATCCGGCTGCCGGGTTCCTTGATCCGGCAGCCAGTCATCTTTCCGCCGGTCGTCGCCGGTTCGGGGCGCGCACGCCTCCATCGCCAAAAAAGTGATCTTTGCCATACACTCTAAGAGTGTATCGTCGGCGGCCACTTTCCAAATTGGCCGCTTCCCCTTGACCGATTGCAAAAGCACGGCCATGTGAGCGACGAAAGAGTGGGATTTCGTCGTGCATCGCGGAGTTCTTCCGCCACCTCACAGCTGATTAAAGAGACCTCATGGACGTCGTCGTCGTCGAATCGCCGGCCAAGGCGAAGACAATCAACAAATATCTCGGCAAGAACTATAAGGTTCTGGCCTCGTTCGGCCATGTCCGCGATCTGCCGGCCAAGGACGGCTCGGTGCGCCCGGACGAGGACTTTGCCATGTCCTGGTCGGTCGACACGGCGTCCGGCAAGCGCCTCGCCGACATCGCCAAGGCGGTCAAGGATGCTGACGGCCTGATCCTCGCCACCGACCCGGATCGCGAGGGCGAGGCGATTTCATGGCATGTGCTGGAAGTCCTGAAGCAGAAGCGCGCGCTGAAGGACAAACCGGTCAGCCGCGTCGTCTTCAACGCCATCACCAAGGCCTCGGTGCTCGACGCGATGGCCAATCCGCGCCAGATCGATGCGCCGCTGGTCGACGCCTATCTGGCCCGCCGCGCGCTGGACTATCTGGTCGGCTTCACGCTGTCGCCGGTGCTGTGGCGCAAGCTGCCGGGCGCCCGTT
>NZ_RZSA01000474.1:0-4945 GCF_003998075.1 Mesorhizobium sp. M2A.F.Ca.ET.037.01.1.1
GCCGAAGGTGATGGGGCGCGGCGATGCCCGAGCCTCGCAGATCAACCATGCGGCCATCGACCTTGCCGAGGCGGTGATGCTCAAAGGACACGAGGGTGAGACGTTCAAGGCCGTCGTCACCGACTTCATCGATCATGGCGTGCGCGCACAGCTTGCCGACATGCCTGTCGTTGCCAATGTGAAGGCCTCCGGCCTCAGGCAGGGCGACGATCTCAGGCTGAAACTGATCTCGGCCGATCCGGGTCAGCGCAGCATTGTCTTCGAGACTGCCGTCTAACGCGCGGTCAGTCCAAATCCCTGGGTCAGCCGTCGAGTGGCGAAATCCACCTTGCCGGAAGTGAAGACGGCAAGATCGGGCTCGCTGTCGCTGGATATTTCTGCGACCGGTTCGAGCAGCGACATGGCGCGCCGGGCGATCGCTTCGGCCGGATCGATCCAGTCGACCGGCCAGGGTGCCGTCTTTCGCATGCGATTGACGAGAAACGGATAATGCGTGCAGGCAAGCACGACGATATCGGTGCGGTTGCCCTCGCGCTCGATGAAACAAGGCGCGATTTCGGCGCGCACGGCTTCTTCATCGACAAAGCCCTGGCGCATATAGATTTCGGCCAACCCCGCCAGCCTATCGCTACCGACCAGGCGCACATGGCATTTCTGCGCCCATTTGCTGATCAGGTCGCGCGTGTACTGGCGTTTCACCGTGCCTGGCGTCGCCAGCACGGAGACGAGGCCGGATCGCGTGCGCTCCGCCGCCGGCTTGATTGCCGGCACGGTGCCGACAAAAGGATGGTCGGGGAATGTCTCGCGCAGCGCGTCGATCACCAGCGTCGAAGCGGTGTTGCAGGCGATCACCGAGATCGCCGGCTGCAGGCGGTCGAGCAATTTGCCGAACAGCGTGAGGATGTGATCCTTGAGCGCCGGCTCCTCCCAGGCGCCGTAAGGAAAAGCCGCGTCGTCTGCGACATAGACGAAGCGGCGATCGGGCATCAGCACGCGCGCCTCGCGCAGCACGGTCAGCCCGCCGACGCCGGAATCGAACATCAGGATCGGGCGCTGGCTTGATCGATCGCTCATTGTCATCCGGTCATAGAGCAATTCCAGGAAAAGTGTGAAACGGTTTTCCGTCCGGAATTGCGTCAAAACAAAGAGAGGCGGAAGGTCCGTGATTGGACCGCAGGCGCTTCTATCGCGAATGATCTTGGTCTTGAAGAGGCGAATGCGAGCAGCTTTTGCGCAGCTGTCTCGCAGGCTCGCTCATATGCCGCGCTTGCCGAAGCCGGCCGGGCGCGGCCGGCCGAAGGGCTGCGGTGCGGGCGGAACGCGGGGAGTTGCAGCGGCAGCCGCGGCGCGTGGTGCGGCCGGCACAGCGGCGCGTGCAGTGCGCGCCGGTGCCGGCAGCGGACCGTCGAAGTCGAAAACATCCGTCAATTCATCGATGTTGCTGCCCGCGACGGGTTTCGCCCAGAGGATCGTGCACCAAAGTCCGAATATCGAAAGTCCGAGCAGATTCAGCCCGCCCGGAATGCTCTCGGGATCGTCGAATTTGACGACCAGCAGCACGCCCGCCTGCAGAAGGGCATAGACGGCGGAAAGGGCAATATAAGCCCACATGATCCACCGGCGTCCATTCGCGTCGCGGGTGCGGCGCGCGGCGATGTTGCCGCGAAGCGCGACAAAGATGAGCGAGGCGATCAGGACCGCGCCTGCCATGCCCTGCCGCGCCGGGCCAGGTCCCGAATTGATCAGTCCTTCGAAACCGATCGTGCCGACAATGCAGACAACGATCACCACGGTTTCGGCGACGGCAAGACCGAGAGAGTAAAGGAAAAAGCGCAGTCGGCCAATATTGGACGTAAACATGTGCCAGCCCCACTATTGCAGCAAGGATGAGGCACAACCGAATAAAAATCGGTTACTTCAAATGCTCACAGCTTATCGATTTTAACTTTCTTCGTCTTTGGCGCGACTGCGAGCACCCGCCGGCAGCCGCCTCGGATCATCCCCAGGCGAGCCATCGCCGCGCGGCATGGCCGGCGAGAACCGGTCGAGCGAGGAGATGATGCCGCGCAGAACCTTCAGTTCCGGCTCGGCAAAGCCCGCGCGCGTCAATACGGCGCGCAGATTGTCGACCATCTTCGGCTTCTTTTCTTCCGGGCGGAAGTAGCCTCGGGCCTCCAGCGCGTTCTCCAGATAGGCGAACAGGCTGTGCAGCTGCTCCTTGTTCGCCGGCACCAGCTCCGGCCCGGAGAAATTGGTCTCAGTCTCGTCGGCGAGGCCGGATTTCATCCATTCATAGGACATCAGAAGCACCGCTTGCGCGATGTTGAGCGAGGAGAAGCCGGGATCGACCGGAAAAGTGACGATCTCGTCGGCAAGCCCGACCTCATCATTATAGAGACCGAAGCGCTCGCGCCCGAACAGGATGCCGGTGCGCTGGCCCGCCTCGACGCGTGCCCTCAGCGCCCTGCCCGCTTCTACCGGCCCACGCACAGGCTTGAAGCCGTCGCGCTCGCGCGCCGTTGTGGCGAAGACGAAGTTCAGGTCGGCAACCGCGGAGGCCAGATCATCGAAGACCCGGGTGGCGTCGATGACATGATCGGCACGGCTGGCAGCCGCGCGCGCCTTCTCGCTCGACCAGCCATCGCGCGGGTTGACCAAGCGCAGTTCCGACAAGCCGAAATTCGCCATGGCGCGGGCGACCATGCCGATATTCTCGCCGAGCTGCGGCTCGACCAGGATGATCGCCGGTCCGGCGGAGGCGGTCTTGGTTGTGACTTCGGTGGCTGGCATGGCTGTGGGTAACCGGGGTTTGCGGCGTTTCGGCGTCCCCTGCCACATTTGGCCGGGAAAATGAAGCATTCACAACAGCGGCACACGTCCATCCCGGCGCGGATCGTGGTTTGCGCGCTGAAAAAGCCTTTGATATACGCTCCGCATTCCCGGCCGAAACCATGCGGGCAAGGCCGTCCAGATCCCCCAGCAACGAGGCACTCTATCCATGGCGAAGATCAAGGTGGCGAACCCGGTCGTCGAGCTCGACGGCGACGAGATGACCCGCATCATCTGGCAGTTCATCAAGGACAAGCTGATCCACCCCTATCTCGATCTGAAGCTTGAATATTACGACCTCGGCATCGAGCACCGCGACGCCACCAACGATCAGGTGACGATCGACTCGGCCAACGCCATCAAGAAATGGGGCGTCGGCGTGAAATGCGCGACGATCACCCCCGACGAGGCGCGCGTCGAGGAATTCAAGCTGAAGAAGATGTGGAAGTCGCCCAACGGCACCATCCGCAACATCCTTGGCGGCACCATCTTCCGCGAGCCGATCATCATGAAGAACGTGCCGCGCCTGGTGCCGGGCTGGACCAAGCCGATCGTCGTCGGCCGTCATGCCTTCGGCGACCAGTACCGCGCCACCGACTTCCGCTTTCCCGGCAAGGGCAAGCTGACCATCAAGTTCGTTGGCGAGGACGGCCAGGTGATCGAGCACGAGGTCTATGACGCGCCTGGCGCCGGCGTGGCCATGGCCATGTACAATCTCGACGAGTCGATCCGCGAGTTCGCCCGCGCCTCGCTGAACTACGGCCTGCTGCGCAACTTCCCGGTCTATCTGTCGACCAAGAACACCATCCTCAAAGCCTATGACGGCCGCTTCAAGGACATCTTCCAGGAAGTCTACGAGAAGGAGTTCGAGGCCGAGTTCAAGGCGCGGAAACTCTGGTACGAGCACCGCCTGATCGACGACATGGTCGCTTCGAGCCTGAAATGGTCCGGCGGCTATGTCTGGGCCTGCAAGAACTATGACGGCGACGTGCAGTCCGACACCGTCGCGCAAGGTTTTGGCTCGCTCGGCCTGATGACCTCGGTGCTGATGACCCCCGACGGCAAGACGGTGGAAGCGGAAGCCGCGCACGGCACCGTGACCCGCCACTACCGCCAGCACCAGAAGGGCGAGGAAACCTCGACCAATTCGATCGCCTCGATCTTCGCCTGGACGCGCGGCCTTGCCCATCGCGCCAAGCTCGACGACAATGCCGAGCTGAAGCGCTTCGCCGAGACGCTGGAGAAGGTCTGCATCCAGACCGTCGAAAGCGGCTTCATGACCAAGGACCTGTCGCTGCTGATCGGCCCCGACCAGCCCTGGCTCTCCACCACCGGCTTCCTCGACAAGATCGACGAGAATTTGCAGAAGGCAATGGGGTGAGGAGCGGTGCGCGAAGCGCATGAAAAGCCCAAAAATGGGCTTTTCAAGCGACGAACGCCCGGAGCCATAGCGTGGGGCCGGGCCGTGTGACAAAGTGCCTTAATGTCGAATGCTCCGAAGGGAGCCTTCGTTTTTTGTGGGGTAAGCAAAAAGAGCGGAAGCGATGGCCAAGCCGATCCTCTATGGCGCCGACTACAGCGTTTATGTGCGCATCGCGCGGATGACGTTGGAAGAGAAAGGCATCGGCTACGAGCTGGCGCCGCTCGACATCTTCGCCGCCGACGGCATTCCCGCCTGGTATCTGGAACATCACCCGTTCGGCCGCATCCCGGCCTTCGAGCATGACGGCTTTCGCCTGTTCGAGACCGGCGCAATTGCGCGCTATGTCGACGAAGCCTTCGATGGTCCGGCCCTTCAGCCCACTGATCCGCGCCTTCGGGCGCGGATGAACCAGATCATCGGCATGCTCGACGCCTATGGCTACCGCGCCATGGTCTGGGATGTGGCGGTCGAGCGGCTGGAGAAAACGCCGCCGGATGAGGCGCTGGTCGCCGCCGGGCTCCGCCAGGCCGAGACCGTGCTCAAGGTCCTGACATCGCTCAAGGCAAAAGGGCCCTGGCTGCTCGGCGAGCAACTGACGCTGGCCGACCTGCACGCGGCGCCGATCATCGCCTATTTCCTGAAGGTCGAGGAAGGGCGCAGCCTGCTGGCGCGGTTTGCGGTAATCGATGAGTG
>NZ_RZSA01000475.1:0-4934 GCF_003998075.1 Mesorhizobium sp. M2A.F.Ca.ET.037.01.1.1
CTCTCTTCCTCCGGCAAGGGCGAGGCGCTGGGCAAGGAACTCGGCGGCTTCGGCGTCACCGGCTCCAACCAGTCGAATGACGACCTGAAGCGCCTCACGGACGGCGCGCTGGAGCGCTGGGGCCGCATCGACGTGCTGGTCAACAGCGCCGGCCACGGGCCGCGCGCGCAGATCATCGAGATCAGCGACGAGGACTGGCACAAGGGCATCGACACCTATTTCCTCAACGCCGTGCGCCCGACCCGGCTGGTGACGCCGGTGATGCAGAAGCAGAAATCAGGCGTCATCATCAACATCTCGACCGCCTGGGCGTTCGAGCCGAGCCCGATGTTCCCAACCTCGGCCGTGGCGCGCGCCGGGCTTGCCGCCTTCGCCAAGATCTTCGCCGACACCTATGCGGCCGACAACATCCGCATGAACAATGTGCTGCCCGGCTGGATCGACAGCCTGCCGACGACGAACGAGCGCCGCGACAGTGTGCCGATGAAGCGCTACGGCACGTCGGAAGAGATCGCCGCGACGATCTCGTTCCTGGCTTCGGACGGGGCGGCCTACATCACGGGACAGAACATTCGCGTGGATGGGGGCATCACAAGGGCGATATGAGGGTGGCGAGGACGCCGCCTCAGATCATCCCGGCTTGCGTGAATTGATCACCCACAGAACGCATAGGAAGGCTATCGAGCCCACCAGGACGATCGAATTGCCGACCACGATATTCCAGAACCGTGTCGGATCATCCGAGAGCGCGACCCAGTGCAGCTTGCCTCGGACTTCGCCCATCTTGATGCCGCAGGCAATGTTGTAGATCGCGATGGCGGCAAGCGCGGCCATCAGGACAAAGAGGTCGTTGTTCTTGTTGCGATCCATGACAGCGGCTTTTATCAGCGCTTGGTGAAATATTGCTTACCTTGGGGAACGCGGCGGCCGGGAACCCGGCCGCCACGTTTTTCGGTTTGACGCAATTCCAGGCGGGAGGATCACGGCAACCGCGCCGGTTTGCCCGAGACTATTGATTGATCTCCGGCTCGACGAGCTTGGCCAGATTGCGCAGCGATTCCTGCCAGCCGAGATAGCAGGCCTCGGCGGGAATGGCGTCCGGGATGCCGGCCTGGGTGATGTTGATCTCAGTGCCGACCAACACTTTCTTCAAGGTCACCGTCACCTCGATCTGGCCCGGAAGGTTGGGATCGTCGAAGCGGTCGGTGTAGCGCAGGCGCTCGCCTGGGACGAGTTCGACGAATTCGCCGCCGAAGGAATGGCTGCCGCCGGTGGTGAAGTTGCGGAAGGACATCTTGTAGGCGCCGCCGACCTTGCCCTCGAACTCATGCACCGTGCAGGTGAAGCCGTTCGGCGGCAGCCACTTGGCCAGCGCGTCGGCCTCGACGAATGCGCGGTAGACCTTCTCCGGCTTGGTCGCCAGGACGCGGTGCAGGTGGATGGTGCTCGGCATGTCTCGATATCCTCTCTGGTTTCGTTGATCGATGCCCTAAGGACGGGCGACCTCCAGCCGATCCGACAGAGACTGTCAAATTTTTCGCCCCGCGGCTACCGTGCCGCTTTGTGACGGGGATAGGACGTTGGTGCTGCGATCGGGTTTCCGGCTCGAATGTCCACCGTCGCGCTTGGCGACTCAACCCTCGTTCATCGCGGGCGCCGCGCTGGTCAATTGCGATCACGAGCAGCATTCTGCCCAATATTTTGGCATGAGTCTCGCAATATTGAGTAAAATTGGGTAATTCGAGGTGTAATTATCGCGCTTAAATTGCATTAGATACACCTTATCATAATCATTTCTAATCATTAATCGATGAATGGCAATTTTTACTGTACTGTGACGCGATTCCTTGGAACCATAGGCCGGCTTTGCAGGTTGGCCTGAAAGTCAGCCACCACCCAGGAAGGAGTGTCCGATGAGCTTCGTCGTCAACGCGATAGGCGTTCCTCTTTATTATAGCGGCGCTTCCAACCATTGGTTTTCGGCGTCCTCGCCCGGGACGTTCAACGGCAGCAGCGGCAACGACTCCATCTGGGCCTCCAGCGGCGTCAACGTCACCATGTATGGCGGCCAAGGCGACGACATCTATTACCTCTATTCGGCGAGCAACAAAGTGGTCGAGTACGCCGGCCAGGGCGTCGACACCATCAACACATGGATGAGCTACACGCTGCCCAACAATGTCGAGAACCTCGTCGTCACCAACGCCCACAACTATGCCTTCGGCAATGCGCTGGACAATATCATCACCGCCAAGGGCGGCGGCCAGACCCTGGACGGCGGCGCGGGCAACGATGTGCTGATCGATGGCGGCGGCGGCGGCGCCGACACTTTCATCATCGCCAAGGGCAATGGCAGCGACTCCATCGTCAATTTCGCCGCGAACGACACCGTGCGGCTCGATGGCTACGGCTTCACTACCTTCGCCGCCATCCACGACAGCATGATCCAGGCGGGGCCGAATGTGGTGCTGAACCTCGGATCGGGCGAGATCCTCGAATTCAAGAACACGACCATCGACAAGTTCCAGCCCAGCCAGTTCCAGCTGCCGATCGACAAGTCCGGCATGACGCTGTCCTTCAGCGACGAGTTCAACACGCTGAACCTCAACAATAGCCAGGGCGGCACTTGGGACACCAACTTCTGGTGGGGCGCGGCGAACGGCAGCACGCTGACCCGGAACAACGAGCTGCAATGGTATATCGACGCCAATTACGCGCCGACCAGCTCGGTGCATCCGTTCAGCATCGACAATGGCGTGCTCACCATCACCGCGGCGCAGGCGCCGGCCGACATCAAGCCGCTGATCAACAATTACGAATACACCTCCGGCTTGCTCACCACGCATGACTCGTTCTCGCAGACCTATGGCTATTTCGAAATGCGCGCCGACCTGCCGGAAAACGCCGGCGCCTGGCCGGCCTTCTGGCTGCTGCCGGAAGACGGTTCGTGGCCGCCGGAACTCGACGTGGTGGAGATGTATGGCCAAAAGCCGAATTCGCTGCTGATGACGGGGCATACCCTCGAGACGGGCCAGCACACGACGGTCGGATCCACGGTGAACGTCATGGATACCGCCGGCTTCCACACCTACGGCCTGTTGTGGACGCCGGACAAGCTGGTCTGGACCTATGACGGCGTGCAGGTCGCGCAAGCGGCAACCCCGTCGGACATGAACAAGCCGATGTACATGCTGGTCGATCTCGCGGTCGGCGGCCAGGCCGGCGCGCCGCCGGATCATCTCGCCACGCCGGCCCAGATGAAGATCGACTACATTCACGCCTACACGCTGGACGAACTGCAGCAGAGCCATTTGAACGTCACGGCCGAACACACAGCCTAGGCGTCCAGGGCAATGTCGCGAGAGCGCCCTCCGACCAGCTTGCGGCCCGTTTCCCTGCGCGGCGTGTTCCTGCGCGCGGTCAGCGATGTCGGCCTGTTCTCGCTGCTGATCAACCTGCTGCTGCTGGTGGTCCCGCTTTACCTGCTCCAGGTCTATGACCGGGTGCTGCCCTCCTCCAGCGTCGAAACGCTGGTCTATCTGTCGGTCATCGCAGTCGCGGCGCTCGGCTTCCTCGGCTTTCTCGACGCCGTCCGCGCCGTCTACACGCAGCGCATCGCCGCCACCGTCAATGACAGGTTGGGCGCGACGGTTTTCGCCGCTTCGCTCGGCGACCGGAGCGGGCCGTCGCCGCTCGCCGACCTCGCCGCGGTCTGCGCCTTCATCCGCTCGCGCGGTGTGGCGGTGCTGTTCGACCTGCCCTTCGCGCCGGTCTTCCTCGGCCTGCTCTACCTCATCCATCCGGTGCTGTTCTGGGTGACGCTCGGCGGCACCGCGCTGCTGGTCGTGCTGGTCGTGGCCAACCAGCTTGCCATCGGCAGGAACGATGCGCTCTCCGCGGAGCGCTCGGCTCTGGCCAGCCGGGCCGAGCAGGCCTTTGCCCGCAACGCCGAGACGCTGCGCGCCATGGGGATGGTGGAAAACGCCGCGCGCGCATGGGGACGGCATGTGGCGGAGGCGCTCGTGCTGCATGACCGCTCGGCCAGCGCCAACGCGATCTTCAGCGGCACTTCCAGGGCGCTGCGCATGATTCTGCAGCTGGCGATCCTCGGCGCCGGCGCCTGGCTGGTGCTGAAGGGCGAGATGACGGCCGGCATGATCTTCGCCTCCTCGCTGGTGTCGTCGCGCGCGCTGCAGCCGCTCGACCAGCTGATCGGTTCGTGGCGACAGATCGGCGAGGCCAGGCGCGCCTGGACGCGGCTGCAGGTCGCGCTTGCGGCGCAGCCGGCACAAGCAAGCAAACTAACCTTGCCCGATCCGGCCGGCGCGATTGCCGCGCAGGATCTTTTCTTCATCGGGCCGAATGCGACGTTCGGCGCCGAGCCGATCCTGAAGCGGCTGAGCTTCGCGATTCAGCCCGGCGAAGCAGTGGCGATCGTCGGCCCGAGCGGCGCCGGCAAATCGACGCTGGCGCGGCTGCTTGTCGGGGCGACCCAGCCGAGCGGCGGCTCGGTCCGGATCGACGGCGCCGAGCTCAGGACCTGGGACGAGAGCCAGCTTGGCCGGCATATCGGCTATCTGGCGCAGGAGGTGGAGCTTTTCCCCGGCTCGGTCAGCGAGAATATTGCCCGCTTCGAGGCAGGCGCGGACGACGCGGCGATCATCGAGGCGGCAAGACGCGCCGAGGCGCATGAGCTGATCCTTTCGCTGCGCGACGGCTACCAGACGATGGTCGCCGGGACGCTGTCGGGCGGCGAGCGGCAGCGGATCGGGCTGGCGCGCGCCTTCTACGGCAATCCGCGCATCCTGGTGCTGGACGAGCCGAGCACGCATCTCGATGGCGCCGGCGAAACGGCGCTCGAAGCGGTACTGGCGGCCGCGCGCGCGGCGGGCGTCACCACGATCGTCATCACGCATCGCCCTTCGGTCGCAGGC
>NZ_RZSA01000476.1:0-4930 GCF_003998075.1 Mesorhizobium sp. M2A.F.Ca.ET.037.01.1.1
ATGATGGCGCCCGCGGCGCAATCCTCGCGCGTCGAGGGCACCAGGAGATTGACGTGGCGGGCGACGCTGCCGCGCGGCTCGCAGATCAGCATGCGCCTGATATGATCGTGATCGCGCTCCATCGCGATCATCTTTTCCATCATCGTGCGGCCTGCCGGCGGCAGCACGCCGCCGACGATGACGTCGCCGATCTCACCCTCGGCATGGCAGCTGACGACGCGGATGCTGGTCCTGCTACGCATTGTTCGTTTCTCCCTGTCGGCCGCCACTATCCGCTTGGCAAGCGGTGCTGCTTCGGGACAAACTGATCAATCTGCGTGCCAGCCTCAAGGAGAATCCCAAATGACCGCCAACGTTTTTTCCGGCTGCATGCCGGCGCTGATGACGCCCTGCACCGATGACCGGCTTCCCGACTTCGACGCCCTGGTGCGCAAGGGACGCGAATTGATCGCTGCCGGCATGTCTGCGGTCGTCTATTGCGGCTCCATGGGCGACTGGCCGCTGCTGAGCGACGAGCAGCGCATGCAGGGCGTCGAGCGCCTGGTGAAGGCCGGCGTGCCGGTGATCGTCGGTACCGGCGCCGTCAACACGGCCAGCGCCGTGGCTCATGCTGCGCATGCGCAGAAGGTCGGCGCCCGCGGCCTGATGGTGATCCCGCGCGTTCTGTCGCGCGGTCCGTCGGTCACCGCGCAGCGCCATCATTTCAAGGCGATCCTCTCAGCCGCCCCCGACCTGCCGGCGGTCATCTACAACAGCCCCTATTACGGTTTTGCCACGCGCGCCGACCTCTTCTTCGCGCTGCGCGCCGAACATCCGAACCTTGTCGGCTTCAAGGAGTTCGGCGGCCCGTCGGATCTGCGCTACGCGGCGGAGAACATCACCAGCCGCGACGATGAGGTCGCGCTGATGATCGGCGTCGACACCGCCGTCTTCCATGGTTTCGTCAACTGCGGAGCCTCCGGCGCGATCACCGGCATCGGCAACGTGCTGCCGAAGGAAGTGCTGCATCTGGCGGGCCTCAGCCAGGCCGCGGCGAAGGGCGACGCCGAAGCGCGCCGGCTTGCGCAGGAGCTCGATGCCGCGCTCGCCGTGCTGTCTTCGTTCGACGAAGGCCCGGACTTGGTGCTTTATTTCAAGCACATGATGGTGCTGAAGGGTAATCCCGAATACAGGCTGCACTTCAACGAGACCGATGCGCTGACCGACAGCCAGCGCGGCTTTGCCGAAGCACAGCTCAAGCTCTTCGACACTTGGTACGCCCAGTGGTCGAGGCAGCCCGCAATGGCACGTTACGCGGCCTGAGCGGACCTGAGACCGGGCGACCTCGCCTTCACAAGATGAAAGACCGCTGTCGGCGGGTCCACCACGCGGTTGCGAAAGCTATGTTTTTGTTCGATCGGCCGGCAGGAGCTCCTCTCCGGCACGCCGAAAGCATTGTATTTCTTTGCTTTACGGCGTTGAAAATGGCGCAGCTGGCGTGGAACGTTCAAACGCCACACCAGCTTTCGAAAGTTCATCTTTCCTTTTTGCTGGTTTTCTTGGTTTCGCGGCGCTGGCCCGCGCCGCAGACTGAAATCCAGGCAAATGGGAAGCCGCAAATGGGGAAGCCCAAGTGACGACAGCCTTCATCACCGGGGCGACGAGCGGGATAGGACGCGCGATCGCGATCGCCTTGAGCGATGCCGGCTATGAGGTCTACGCGGTCGGCCGCAGCAAGGCGGCGCTGAAAGAACTGCAGGCCGAGCGGCCGGGCATCGTGCCGATTGCCGTCGACGTCACCGACCGCGAGGCGCTGGAATCGGTGCTGGCGGATCTCACCATCGATGTGCTGATCAACAATGCCGGCATCATGCCGCCGCTCGGCAATTTCGCGGACATGAAGATCGCCGACATCGACGCAACGCTGGAGGTGAACCTCAGCGCCGCTATCCTGCTCACCCGCCTCGTCGTGCCGCAGATGCGCGAGCGGCAGTCGGGCCATATCCTGTTCACCGGCTCCGTCGCCGGCCACACGGCATTTTCCAACATCGCCGTCTACGCAGCCACCAAGGCGGCGATCTCCGGCTTTGCCGGTGCGCTGCGCGCCGACCTGTCGCCCTCCGGCATACGCGTCACCGAGATCGTCGCCGGCCGCGTCGAGACGCAGCTCTACCAGGATATCCTCGACGCCAAGGCGCGCGCCGCCATGTACGCCAGCAAGGTGGTGCAGCCCGATGACGTGGCCAGGATGGTCGTCGCCGTGCTCGCGCTGCCGGCATGGGCCGACGTCACCCGTTTCGACATTATGCCGACATGGCCGACCTCGCCGAGCGGCACCAAGTAAGGGATAGTGGAATGAAGGATCTTTCCGTTCTGATCGTTGGCGGCGGCGCCGGCCTCGGCGCCCTCCTGGTCAAGATGGCTGTCGAGGCCGGGGCGGCCAAGATCGGCATCATCGACATCAACCAGGAAGCGGCGGAGAGCGCGCTCGATCCGGCAAGGGCCAAGGGCCTGCCTGTCGCCACCGCGACGTGCGACATCCAGATCGGCCCGCGATGCCATGCCGCCTTCGATGCCATCGTGGCCAAGCTCGGTCGCGTCGACACGCTGATCAACTGCGCCGCGATCTATCCGCGCCGCCCGCTGCTCGAGATCACCGACGCCGATTGGGACGCCTCCAACGGCATCAACATCAAGGGCACCTACCACATGATGGTGGCAGCGGTTCGCCACATGCAGACGCAGGAGCCGAAAGCCGAGGTGCGCGGCCGCATCGTCAATCTGACCTCGGTTGACGCCTTCAAGGCGCATCCCCAGAACGCCCATTATGCGGCGACCAAGGCAGCCGTCGTCAGCCTGACGCGCTCCTTTGCCCATCACGTCGCCAAGGACGGCATCCTGGTGAACTCCGTGGCGCCGGCCGGCATGGCCACCGAGAAGGCGAAGGCCCTCGGCTTCCTGGAAGAACTGGCCAAGGCAAGCCCGCTCGGGCGCGGCGCCGAGCCGACCGAGATTGCCGAATGGGTGTTGATGACCGGAGGTCCGAAGAACACCTACATGACCGGCGAAAACGTCATTGTTTCAGGTGGTTACATCTACGCTTAGAATCATTTCGATAGCCAGCGGCTGTTGAGGTTCGGCGGTGCATGATACGGGTCTCGAACGGAAGGAGGCGGACTTACGATGAGCGGCAAGCTTCGCCTTCCTTCGCTCAATGCGCTTCGCGTCTTCCACGCCGTCGCGCAGCACAAGAGCTTTAGGCAGGCTGCCGACGAGCTTCTGGTCACGCCGCAGGCCGTCGGCCAGCAGATCAAGCTGTTGGAAGACACGCTGCAGGTGACGCTGTTCGAGCGCAAGGGCCGCTCGATCGAACTGACCGAGTCGGCGATCCTTCTTTCGCATTACGTGAAGGCCGGCTTCGAGGAGTTTTCCGAAGGCGTTCGTCGCGTCACCAAGTCGAACCACCGGGACCGCATCAACCTCAACGCCAGTCCATACTTCGCCACGCACTACCTGCTGCCGAGGCTGTCGCTGTTCCGCGAGATACTGCCTGGCGCCGACCTGCGCCTGACGACGATGGTCGACCTGCCCGACTTCGGTCGCGACGACATCGACATGGCGGTGCAGTGGGGCTACGGCAACTGGCCGGACTATGAGGTGACGCTCCTGGTGCCGGACCCGAAGATCATCTGCTGCACGCCGGCGATCGGCGAGAAGATCAAGTCGCCGCAGGACCTGACGAAGTTCACGTTGCTCGACACGGTCAAGTCGAAGCGACTGTGGCCGGACATATTGCGGCACCTGGGCGTGGCGCTGACCGACGGCGACCGCAGCGTCAGCTTCGACGATGCGGCGACGATGCGCCGGGCGACCCTGCAAGGCATCGGTGTGGGCCTGGTCTCCGTGATCGACGCCGAGGAGGACTTCCGCTCCGGCGCGCTGGTCGCGCCGATCGGCCGCGAGGCCATTGCCGATATGCGGCCGGAAGAAGTTCCCGGGTTCTATCTCGTCGTTCCGCGCGGGCATCTGCGCGTCAAGCCCGTGGCCGCGCTTCATCGATGGCTGGCCCAGCAAGACTGGCGCAGCGACCTCAAGGTTTCCCTGCCGAAACCGACTCCGCTTTCGGACTGACAAGTGCCGCGAGACCAACGTTCCGGCGCGGGAGACAGGAAAGAAGAACTTTCGAATGAGCTGCATTTCTTGATTTCGCATCGGCCCGCTGGAGTTCAGGTATAAGCCGAAAGGCAAGCCCGGTTCGCTTGCCGCTAAGTGTGTGACGCAGCATTCTCTTCCCTGAGGCCATGGCATGACCTCCCGAGCAGACGACATCCGCCTTGGCGCGGACATTGGCGGCACTTTCACCGACATCGCGCTCGATGTCAGGGGAGAGATGTTTTCAACCAAGGTGCTGACCAATTATGCGGCGCCCGAGCAGGCGATACTTGACGGCATCGACATGGTCATCCGCGATGCCGGCATTTCGGCGGCCGAGATCGGCATCATCATCCACGGCACCACGCTTGCCACCAACGCGCTGATCGAGCGACGCGGGGCGAAAACCGCTCTGGTCACGACCGAAGGTTTTCGCGATGTGATCGAGATGCGGACGGAAAACCGCTTCGAGCAATATGATCTCAACCTGCAACTGCCGACGCCGCTGATCCCGCGCGAGCACCGCTTTACCGTCAAGGGCCGCATCGGCGCCGAGGGCCAGGAACTGCAGCCGCTCGACGAAGCCACCCTCGAATCGATCGCCGACCGGATCGCGGCCGGCAATTTCGGCTCGGTGGCGATCGGTTTCATCCATGCCTACGCCAATCCGGACCACGAGCGCCGGGCGCGCGAGATCCTCTCCAGGAAGCTGACTATTCCGATTTCGATCAGCGCCGAAGTCTCGCCGCAGATGCGCGAGTTCGAGCGTTTCAACACGGTCTCAGCCAACGCCTATGTG
>NZ_RZSA01000477.1:0-4928 GCF_003998075.1 Mesorhizobium sp. M2A.F.Ca.ET.037.01.1.1
AATCGATCCCGGGCGTAACCACGGCACGGCCAGAGGTCCTGCCGTGGTTACCTGCGTAGAGCCCCGCCGGCGACCAGATCGGACGCCGGCGGGTTTGTGGCCTCCACGAGAGAAAAATGTTCGACCGCATCTTCACCTGCTTCGAAAGCCGTTATTCGCCGGTGGCGCTGGCCGACGACGGGCAGCCGCCAATGGGGCTTTGGCGGTTCTACTGGTATTTCATAAGGCAGTTTCGCGCCGCCTATCGGCTGCGCATGATCATCGTTGCCGTGGCGGCGATCATCGACGCGATGCTGCCGATTTTCGTCGGCCTGATCGTCGGCCTGCTCGCCAGCACCAGGCCCGGCGATTTCTTCGCCGCGCATGGGCCGCTGCTCGTCCTGATGGCCTTCGTCGTGCTTTTGCGTCCGCTGTCGATGGTCGTCGATGCGCTGATCCGCAACCATGCCATTGCGCCGAACCTCATCGACCTCATCCGCTGGCAGAGCCACTGGCATGTCGTGCGCCAGGACTGGTCGTTCTTCCAGAACGACTTTGCCGGCCGCATCGGGACCAAGGTCATGCAGAGCGGCGATTCGGTGGAGATGAGCGTCAATCTCACCGTCGATGCCGTCTGGTATGCGCTGGTCTTCGTCGCGGTCGCCATCGTGGTGCTGGCGCGGCTCGACCCGCTTCTGCTGGCGGTCGTGGCGGTCTGGCTGGTGTTCTATTGCCTGATCTTCTGGTCCGCGATGCCCAGGATCACGCAACGCTCGTCCCAATTGTCGGAGCGGTGGTCGCAGGTGAGCGGCCGCATGGTCGACAGCTACACCAACATCCTGACGCTCAAGACATTCTCGACCGGCGAGCACGAGGACAAATATGTCTCGCAGGCGGTGGTCGAGCACGCCGACACATTCTACCAGCTGATGCGCGTTTTCACGCTGATGTGGTCGGCCTTATTCGTCCTCAACGCGGCGCTGCTTATCGCCGTGAGCTGGGTGGCGCTCGCCGGCTGGAACGCCGGGACGATGACCACCGCCGCCGTGGCGACCGCGATACCTTTCGCGCTGCAGATCGCCAACATCTCCGGCAGGATCCTCGATGTCGGCGCCAATGTCTTCCGGCAGATCGGCGTCGCCAGCAACTCGATGACGACGATCGCGCGGCCGATCGTCATGCAGGACCAGCCGGACGCACCGGCCCTCGTCGTAACCGCCGGCGGCATCGAGTTCGACCGGGTGAACTTCAACTTTTGGCGCAAGGACGGCAAAGGCGGCGTCATCGACAACCTGTCGCTGAAGATCGCGCCGGGCGAGCGGGTCGGCCTGATCGGCCGTTCCGGGGCCGGCAAATCGACGCTGGTCAATCTCGTGCTGCGGCTGTTCGACGTGCAGGACGGCAAGGTGCTGATCGACGGGCAGGACATCCGCAACGTCTCGCAGGAGAGCGTTCGTGGGGCGATCGGCTTCGTCAACCAGGACACCTCGCTCTTGCATCGATCTGTTCGCGAGAACCTCAAATATGGGCGCCAGTCGGCCAGCGACGAGGCGATGCTCAACGCCGCGAAAGCCGCCCAGATCGACGAGGTGATCGCGGGGCTGACCGATCCGCATGGGCAGAGCGGCTATGAGGCGCTTGTCGGCGAGCGCGGCGTGAAACTGTCCGGCGGCCAGCGGCAACGCATCGCCATTGCCCGCGTTATGCTGAAGGACGCGCCGATCCTCATCCTCGACGAGGCGACCTCCGCGCTCGATTCGGAGGTGGAGGCCGCCATCCAGGAGAACCTCTACAAGCTCATGCAGGGCAAGACCGTCATCGCCATCGCGCACCGGCTGTCGACGATCGCGGCGATGGACCGGCTCGTCGTCATGGACAAGGGCCGCATCGTCGAGGACGGCTCGCATGAGGCGCTGATCGCCAAGGGCGGGCTCTATGCGCAGCTCTGGCGCCGCCAGTCTGGCGGCTTCCTGCTGGAGGAAAAGCCGGTCGCCGACGCCCCGCCGACGAAAGGTGAAGCCGCCGAATGATGCAGGCCATCTATCGCTGGTTCGAGCACTGGGTCTACCCGTTCCGCGAGCCCGCGAATCTGCGGCCGCCCGCCGGCGTCGGCGGCTTCCTCTGGCACTATGTCGGACAGGCGAAGCTTGCCTTCTTCGCCATGCTGATCATCGGCGGCATCGCGCCGCTGGTCGAGGCCGGCCTGTTCTATTTCGTCGGCAGGCTGGTCGACATCCTCGATCAGCTGCCCGGCGAGCGCAGCTGGCATGCGCTGTGGGCCGCGGCCGGACCTGAGCTCTTGTTCATGGGCGCAGTGGTGCTCGTCATCCGCACCGCCGTGGTCGGCCTGTCGGCGCTGGTCGACGAACAGACGATCACGCCCGGCTTCTACAATCTGGTGCGCTGGCAGGCGCACCGGCATGTCTCGCGCCAGTCCTATGCCTTCTTCCAGAACGATTTCGCCGGCCGCATCGCGACAAAAGTCTGGCAGGCGGGGCAGGCAACGGGCGACCTGATGGAAAGTTTCATCGAGGTCATCTGGTTCATGATCATCTATACTGTGACGACGCTGGCGCTGGTCGCCGGCCTGGACCTCAGGCTGGCGGTTCTGGTGGTGGTCTGGATCGCCGTGTTCGGCTGGCTGGCCAAACTCTATCTGCCGCAGATCCGCAAGAACGCCGAGGCGACGGCCGAGGCCGGGTCGATGATCACCGGCCGGATCGTCGATTCCTACTCCAACGTGCAGACGCTGAAGCTGTTCTCGGCGGATGGCGACGACCGCTACATCAGGAACGGTTTCGACATCTATCTCGACGCGCTTCGTCCGTTCACGCGCCGTCTGACCGGCGTGCGCATGGCGCTGACGACGTTGTCGGGCGTCATGATCACCGTGATCGCCGGCTTCGCCATCTATCTCTGGGTCGAAGGCTCGATCACGGTCGGCGCTGTCGCCTTCACGCTTTCTCTCGTCCTCAGGCTCAACATGCTGCTTGGAAGAGTGATGATGCAGCTCAACGGCATTTTGCGAAATCTCGGTGTGCTGGAGAATTCCAAGGCGATGATCTCGCAGCCGCTCGGCCTCACCGACGCCCCGGATGCAAAGGAACTGATCGTCACCGGCGGCCGCATCGACGTCAGCAACGTCACCTTCCATTACGGCAAGGGGGCAGGAGTGCTCGACGGCATCGACCTTGTCGTGCGTCCGGGCGAGAAGGTCGGCCTTGTCGGTCCGTCCGGCGCCGGCAAGACGACCTTGACCAATCTGATCCTGCGCCTCTACGACCTGGAAGGCGGCCGGATCCTGATCGACGGCCAGGACATTGCGCATGTGACGCAGAACTCGCTGCGCGGCAATATCGGCGTGGTCAGCCAGGACACCGCGCTGTTCCACCGCTCGCTGCGCGACAACATCAAGCTCGGCACGCCGGACGCTACCGACGCGCAGGTGATTGCCGCGGCCCAAAAGGCCGAGGCGGATGACTTCATCCTGGGACTGCGCGACAACCGCGGCCGCGCCGGCTACGAGGCCTATGTCGGCGAGCGCGGCGTGAAGCTCTCCGGCGGGCAGCGGCAGCGCGTGGCGATCGCGCGCGTTTTCCTCAAGGACGCGCCGATCCTCATCCTCGACGAGGCGACCTCGGCGCTCGATTCGGACATCGAGGCGGCGATCCAGGAAAACCTGACTCGGTTAATGGAAAACAAGACCGTGATCGCCATCGCGCACCGGCTCTCCACCATCGCGGCGCTCGACCGGCTGGTGGTGCTCGACGGCGGCCGCATCGTCGAACAGGGCACGCATGACGAGCTGGTGGCGCTCGACGGGCTCTATGCGCGGCTGTGGAAACGGCAGTCCGGCGGCTTCCTGTTCAACGAGGAAAGCGCGCTGGCAGAGACGCGGCCGGCGGAGTAGAACGGCGTCATGCCGGTACGCATGCCCACAAACTTTGGACGGTCAGGCGCGCAGGAAAGCGCGCTCGACCTGCTCGGCCACGAAATCCTCGCCGAAAAGGCCGCAGCGCTCGGCCGCGCCGGCCAGCGCGTGGAGGAAATCCTTGCCAGATTGCGCCAGAGTGGGGAGGGCGAGCACCGCAACCGGCTGCTCAAGGAAGCGGCCGCGGCCGTGCACGCCTATTTCATCCAGCGCGAGCTTTGCGGTCTGCGCAAGCACGATGCAGTGATCCGCGAATACGACATCCCACGGGCGGTTTTGGTCAGGCTCGGCGCCAGCTAGGCGCTCTTTGGTTTGACCACAATCTTTCCCGAAAACCGGTCCCCACTTTTTGCTGCGCTGACCTGCGGTTCGGTATTATGGTCTATTCCAGCCATTCCGTGATGAAGTGGCCGTTCTCGTGGATGTCGGTGCTTTCGAGCGGACCGGGGCCGAGATTGGTGAATTTGTGCGGCGTGTCGGGGGGCACGATCAGGATCTGGCCGGCGGTGGCCTTGATTTCCTGGTCGCCGATGGTGAAAAGGCCGGTGCCGGAACGGATGACGAAGATCTCCGCATAGGGGTGCTTGTGCAGGCGCGGGCCGCCGCCGATCCTTTCCTGATAGTTGAAGATCAGGCAGGAGTTGGCGCCGAACTGGCCGCATTGCAGCTCGCCCTTCCAGCGGTCGGGGGATGCGGCCCAGCTGTCGCGTTCAATGACATGCGCCATGGCGACAGAATAGACCGGGCCAGGAGCTGATGTCGAGGCGAACACCGCCCCGATTTCATCCCAGATTTCCCGCTGTTTGAAGCCGTCCGGCGGCCTGGCGGGAACGTGCCGGTCACGGCTGCCGCGCATCCCCGCGACAATCTGCCCTTGTGGCCTCACCCCGCTGGACAAAAACGGGCCGCACGCATAAACCGAAAATCCAAATGCCGGAGGAATTCGCTAGCCTGTTCGCCATGCGCTGTCGGGCAGGTGCGATTGAGCGGGGACAAGGCTCGGCCTCCGGTTAGGAAG
>NZ_RZSA01000478.1:0-4918 GCF_003998075.1 Mesorhizobium sp. M2A.F.Ca.ET.037.01.1.1
GCCTTGTCGGCGCCGGCCTTGGCGGCAGGCGCGTTACGCAGCCGGCTTTCGAGATTGGCGCGGGCACTGCCGCAGGCATCGAGCTCGCCCTTGAGCCGGTCGTTATCGGCGCGCAGCCTGTCGCGCTCGCTTCGGGTGCGGTCGAGATCGCCACGCAGACTGTCGAGCTCGCCGCGCAGGCGGCCCCAGATGAACCAGCCAGCCAGGATACCCACAACGAACGCCAGGAGCATGTAGAAGAAAGTGCTCATTTCCCTCTCCAGTCCGGTCCGTCGGCCGCGGCTGGGAGGGCACGCTTGCCGTCAAGAATCGTCAAAGGTTCCGTGTTCGGTGGAACCGCCGGCTTCAATCGAGCCATCGGCGTTCGGTCTTGTCCGGACCGACGGCCATCATCGCATTCGCCGTAGCGGAGCGGCAGGCATCTCTGGCCTGCGCGATGCGTCCAGCTGAGCTTGAGGCCGGACGCTATCATATGGCTCGTCGAAAGCCAGTTGAAAATGCGCCGGAGAGTTATTCAAGAACAGCTATTTAGGGCAAGAATAGAGTCCGGCTAATATGCGTCTCGGCTAAACTATAGCTATCGATGCACGCTTCGTTGCTGTTCACTTGTCCAGCGCCTCCAACTCGTCGATCAGCGAACCGATCACGCCAAGGCCGATCTGCCAGAACGCGGGATCGGTGGCGTCGAGGCCGAAGGGAGCCAGGAGTTCGGAGTGATGCTTGGTGCCGCCGGCGCGCAGCATCTCGAAATACTTCTCCTGAAATCCCCGCTCGGCGTTCTGGTAGACGGCGTAGAGCGAGTTCACCAGGCAGTCGCCGAAGGCATAGGCATAGACATAGAAGGGCGAATGGATGAAGTGCGGGATATAGGTCCAGAAGACCTCGTAGCCGTCGCGCAGCTTGATCGCCGGTCCCAGGCTTTCGGCCTGCACCTCCAGCCAGAATTCGCCCAACCTGTCCGAGGTCAGCTCGCCGTTCTTGCGCTCGGTATGCACCTTGCGCTCGAACTCGTAGAAGGCGATCTGGCGCACGACCGTGTTGATCATGTCCTCGACCTTCTGAGCGAGCATGGCCTTGCGCTCGCGTCTGTCACTGGTCTGTTCGAGCAGCGAGCGGAAGGTCAGCATCTCGCCGAAGACGGAGGCGGTCTCGGCCAGCGTCAGCGGCGTCGAGGCCATCAGCGCGCCCTGGCCCGCGGCCAGCACCTGGTGCACGCCATGACCGAGCTCATGCGCCAGCGTCATCACGTCGCGCGGCTTGCCCATATAGTTGAGCAGCACGTAAGGATGCGCCGACGGCACCGTCGGGTGGGCGAAGGCGCCGGGCGACTTGCCCGGCCGCACCGGCGCGTCGATCCATCTGCGATCGAAAAAGCCGCGCGCGATTTCTGCCATGTCGGGCGAGAAGCGCTTGTAGGCGGAGAGCACCGTGTCCCTGGCGTCGTCCCAGCGGATCACCGCCTTCGGCGTCTCCGGCAGCGGCGCGTTGCGGTCCCAGTGGTTCATCACCTCCATGCCGAGCCAGCGCGCCTTCATCGCATAGTAGCGGTGCGACAGCCGCGGATAGGCCTCGCGCACTGCCGCGGCCAGCGCGTCGACCACGTCGCGCTCGACGCGGTTGGCGAGGTGGCGCGAGTCGGCGATATCCTGGAAGCCGCGCCAGCGGTCGGAGATTTCCTTGTCCTTGGCCAGCGTGTTGGTGATGAGGGTGAAGGTGCGCAGGTTCTTGCGGAACGTGGCGGCCAGCGCCTCGGAGGCGCGGCGGCGCACCTCGCCATTCGAATCCTGCAGCCGGTTGAGCGCCGGCTCAAGCGTCAGCTCCTCGCCGTCGACGTCGAAGCGCAGATCGGTCATCGTCTCGTCGAACAGGCGGTTCCAGGCGCCGCGCCCGGTGACCGACTTCTCGTGGAACAATTGCTCCACGCGATCCTCGAGCTGGTAGGGTTTGTCCTTCCTGAGGTCGAGCACCCAGGGCCGGTAGTGGCCGAAGGCCTTGTCGGCGGCCAGAGCGCTTTCGATCGCCGCATCGTCGATCAGGTTGAGCTCGAGCGCGAAGAACAGAAGATGGGCGCTCGCGTCCGTCATCTTTTCCTGGACGTCACCATAGAGCTTGGCGCGCTGCGGATCGGCGGTGTTGCCGGCATAGACGAGGCCGGCATAGGAGACGATGCGGCCGATCAGTTCCTCGAGCGCCTCATAGGCTTGCAGCGCCTCGCCCAGCCGGCCGGCGCCGCCGCGCCCGGCTTCCGTGGCCAGCGTGCCTTTCCAGCGGGTCTCGAAGGCGATGGCGTCGCTGGCCGCTTTGGCGATGTCGCGCTTCAATTCGGGCGCTTCCATGCCGGAATAGAGATCGGCGAGATTCCACTCCGGCAGATCGCCAAGCTCCGCCGCGCCGTGTCCGGACGCTGGCGCCGCAAGCCGATGACCAAATTCCATGCGCATCAGCAATACCTTCTTTGAATCGGTGCCAAATCAGAGGGAAGGAGGAAGCCGGTCAAATCCTAAGGAATTCGTTCACCGGGTTTTTTGAAACCTTATTTAGAACCCTGTGCCAAGATGATCCATGGGGATTTTCTCGGGCGGAAAACTCAAACAGTCATGACAGGTTCCATACTCATAGTCGATGACGATCCGGTGCAGCGCAGGCTGGTCGAGACCGCGCTGACCAAGTTCGGGCACACCGCGATCGTCACCGATAGCGGCGAGGCCGGCCTCGACGTGCTCGACGGGCCGAACGCGCGCGAGGTCTCCGTCGTCATTCTCGACCTTGTCATGCCCGGCCTAGGCGGCATCGGTGTGCTGAAGGCGATGCGCGAGCGCGGCATCAACATTCCCGTCATCGTGCAGACGGCGCAGGGGGGCATCGAGACGGTCGTTTCGGCGATGCGGCACGGCGCCTTCGACTTCGTCGTCAAGCCGGCGTCGCCCGACCGGCTGCAGACCGCGATCTCCAACGCGCTCAAGGTGGAAGCCGTCGAGGACGAGATGAAGCGCGCGTCGCGGCGACGCGGCGGCGGCCATCTCACCTTCAAGGACATGATCACGCGCAGCCCGGCAATGGACCGGGTGATCCGCCTCGGGCAGAAGGCGGCGGCGTCCAACATCCCGATCCTGATCGAGGGCGAATCCGGCGTCGGCAAGGAACTGGTGGCGCGCGCCATTCAGGGCAGCAGCGATCGCCGTTCGAAGCCGTTCGTCACCGTAAATTGCGGCGCCATCCCGGACAATCTCGTCGAATCGATCCTGTTCGGCCACGAGAAGGGGTCCTTCACCGGCGCTACCGAGAAGCATACGGGCAAATTCGTCGAGGCGAATTCCGGCACGCTGTTCCTCGACGAGATCGGCGATCTGCCGCTCGACGTCCAGGTCAAGCTGCTGCGCGCGGTGCAGGAGGGCGAGGTCGATCCGGTCGGCGGCCGCTCGACCGTCAAGGTCGACATCCGCCTGATCTCGGCCACGCACCGCAACCTTCTGCAGCAGGTCAAGGACGGCAAGTTCCGCGAGGACCTGTTCTACCGGCTGAACGTCTATCCGATCTTCGTGCCGCCGCTGCGCGACCGCCGCGACGACATTCCCTATCTGGTCCGGCACTTCATGGAAAAGGTCGCGCCGGCCGATCCGCGCCGGCGCCTTGCCGGCATATCGGCGCCAGCGCTTGCGATGCTGCAGGCCTATGACTGGCCGGGCAACATCCGCCAACTGGAGAATGCAGTCTTCCGCGCGTCGGTGCTTGCCGAGGGCGACGTGCTGACCGAGGAGGAGTTCCCGCAGATCCGGGCCCAGGTGGAAGGCACGGTCGATCTCGCAGCGGAAACGACATCCACCGTCGCCGAAACGGTCGAGGGTGCGTCCAATCCGGCGGATGAGGCGATTGCCGAGAAAATGGGGTCCGCCTTTGCCGACGGCGAGTCACCGGCGCGGCCGCAGCCGCGGTTCGGAACGCTTCGGGCGCTGGACGAGCGCGGCAATGTACGGGCGCTGGCCGATGTCGAGCTCGAGATGATCAAGCTGGCGATCGATCATTATAATGGCCAGATGAGCGAAGTCGCGCGCCGTTTGGGCATCGGCCGTTCAACCCTCTACCGCAAGTTGAAGGAATATGGCATTGATCCCGAAGCTGGTCGCGTGGACCGGCTTGCCTCGTGACAGGCAGGCCTCGAACAGCTTGCGCGCCTAAAATCCGAGTCAAATTGTCGCTTTTGACGTGAAAACGCAGGGTTTTCAGCGGTTGGCGTTGCCGAGGATCACGCATTAACGCTAACGGTAACAGATCGTGTTCTGGCCGGGGCCGGATTCTTGATCTAAACCAGCGGTTTACCACGAAATGCTGTGCATCATTTTTGACGGGATATCGCCACGGTGTTACCGCATTTCGGCTTCAATAAACGATGATTAACCATTAGGATCGATATTCGGATGTGAAAACGACGCATCCGTTTGGTCAAATCCGGGGACAAACGGCAGCCTGAAAGCCAGTTGATTTGAACAAAGTCGAACGACACACAAACGGGCGGCATTTTCACATGAGCGTCTGGCCGAGGTGGCTGACGTTTGTGATTTTGGCTGTCGGGTTTCTGTCCGCGGCAATGTCGGGCGCCAGGGCTGAGGTTCGTACGCTCAAGCTCTATCACCTGCACACGCACGAGAAGGCCGAGATCGTCTACAAGCGCAATGGCCGCTACGATCCGGAAGGCCTGCGCAAGATCAACATCATCCTGCGTGACTGGCGCCGCAACGAGCCGACGAAGATGGACCCGCGGCTGCTCGACCTCGTCTGGGAAGCTTATCGCGAAGCCGGCGCGACCGACTACATCCAGGTCGTCTGCGGCTATCGTTCGCCGTCGACCAACGCGATGCTGCGTTCGCGCAGCCGCGGCGTCGCCGAGAAAAGCCAGCACATGCTCGGCAAGGCGATGGAC
>NZ_RZSA01000479.1:0-4917 GCF_003998075.1 Mesorhizobium sp. M2A.F.Ca.ET.037.01.1.1
ATCAGATGGAATTGCAGCGGCCCAGCCGGTCAATCCGCGAGATGATTGGCGCGATGCCGACGAGCTTTGCCAAGCTCGCGCCGTGCATGCTGATGTCCCCTCTTTCAATCGCTCAATATCTACCGCCCGACCAAGCCCTGTTCGACGTGGTGATTTTCGACGAAGCATCGCAGATCACCACCTGGGACGCCGTCGGTGCCATCGCGCGAGCCCATCAAACCATAATCGTAGGCGATCCCAAGCAGTTGCCGCCCACCAATTTCTTTGGCCGCAACGAGGAGGACGAGGAAGTCGTCGAACACGAAAAGGATCTTGAGAGCATTCTCGACGAAGCCAAAGCGGCCGGCATCCCGGTACGTGACCTGCGCTGGCATTATCGTAGCCGCAATGAGTCGCTGATCGCCTTTTCCAACCATCACTACTATCAGAACCGGCTCATCACATTCCCTTCGCCAACGGTGGAAGATCGGGCAGTTCAGCTGCGAAAAATCACGACCGGCATCTATGACCGTGGCAAAAGCCGCACCAATCGAATCGAAGCCCAAGCGGTAACCGACGAGGCGGTCAGCAGGATGCGGCGTTGGCTGGCCCTACCGGAAAAGGACCGACCCACGCTCGGAGTCATCACTTTCAACGCGCAACAGCAGTCGCTCATCCTCGACCTTTTCGACAAGGCACGCCAGACAGAGCCGGAGCTTGAATGGTTCTTTGCCGACGAGCGTATTGAGCCCGCCATCGTCAAGAATCTGGAAAATGTCCAAGGGGACGAGCGTGACATAATCCTGTTTTCGATCACCTTTTCGCAAGATAATGCCGGCAAGCGCAGCATGGATTTCGGCGCGCTGAATCGGGACGGCGGCGAACGCCGGCTGAATGTCGCGGTGACGCGTGCGCGGCAGGAACTGATCGTATTTTCAGGTTTTGCCGCCGACCAGATCGACCCCAACCGAACCAAAGCGATCGGCGTACAGCATCTCAAAGCCTTTCTCGATTTTGCCGAACGCGGCGCTGTGGCATTGCCAGCGCAGGAACGCGGATCGGTCGGAGCCCTGGAATCCCCTTTCGAGGAGGCCGTCGCTGCCGAGCTTGAGAAGCGCGGATGGACCATCGTTCCTCAAGTCGGCATTTCGGGCTTTCGAGTGGATATAGGGATCCGGCATCCCGATCTCGCCGGCGCCTATCTGGCTGGGGTCGAATGCGACGGCGCGACCTATCACAGTTCTGCCACGGCGCGAGATCGAGACAAGGTCCGCGAGCAGGTCCTGCGCGGCCTCGGGTGGAACATTGTCCGGGTATGGTCAACCGATTGGTGGTTTGATCTCGAAGGTTGCACCGAGAGGCTTCATGCCAGCCTGGCCGCGCTGCTCGAGGAAAGCCGTCGCAAACAGGCTGAACAACAGGAAAGTGAAGCCGCGATCCATTGGGACATGGGACATAAGGTCGACCCCATGGACCCATTGCCAGCCGAAGACCTAGCATCGGCCGGCGAACCGGAACATCCGTCGATAAAATCAGAGCCAGAACTTGTCGCCGCTCCCCTCGCGACGGGAGAGCGCCCATCGGCATCTGCAGGAATTTTGCCTGCGGCCGCGCATTCGACGCATGATACCGTACCGACGGGCGGCCGTTATCGCCTGACTGATCTAACCGGATTTTCCACCAGCCCGGATCAGTTTTATGACTTCGTCTACCGGGGCACGCTGCGGTCCATGGTCGACGCGGTGATCGAGCAGGAAGGACCTCTGCGAGATGACGTCCTTGCGCAGCGCATCGCACGGGCGCATGGCTGGCTCAGAACGGGCAACAAGATTCGGGAGCGGATCGACCTGCATCTGCGCGAGTTCGATAGAACTGAAGAATCCAGCGGCAGCTTCCTATGGAAGAGAGGGACGGTGGTCGACCTGCTTGATTATCGCATGCCGTTCGATGCCGATGCCCGCCGGTCCATTGCCGACATTCCAATCGCCGAGCTGGCCGCTGTCGTCGTTGCGAACGAGGACATTCTGGAACAGTCCGACCCCGCTCTCGACCTTGCACGTCTGCTCGGTGTCGAGCGACTTGCGGCGATTTCACGCTCCCGGCTGGATGAAGCCATCGATCGCGCCCAGCGCAACCTGGCATCGACATAGTCTCGGAGACTCCATGTTTCGATTCATCCACAGCTCCGATCTTCATATCGGCAAGCGGTTCGGCAACATGCCAGAGGATCTGCGCGGGCGGCTCCGTGAAGCGCGCCATGGCGCGATCAGCCGGCTGGCAGAGCAGGCACGCGTCCATGGTGCATCCACCATACTTCTGGCCGGCGATACGTTCGATACCGAAACGCCCACTCCAGCGATGTTGCGGCAGGCCATGGCCGAGATGAGCCAGAGCGCGCCTCTGCGCTGGATATTGCTGCCTGGCAACCATGATTCCCTGTTGGCTGATCAATTGTGGAGTGCAGCGGACAGCGTTGTGCCGGACAATGTCCTGCTGGCGACGCGGCCCGAAACCCTGACCATTGGCGCGGACGTGGCGCTGCTGCCTGCACCTTGCACCACCCGCAGACCCGGTCGCGACCTTACCGAGTGGATGAACAGCGCCGCGACGCCGCAAGGCGCCATCCGGCTCGGCCTTGCTCATGGCGCTATTCAGAACTTTTCCGAAGATTCAGCAGCGTCCGATGTCATTGCACCAGATCGCGCGACTAAGGCCGGCCTCGATTATCTGGCACTTGGCGACTGGCACGGACCCGTCACCATCAATGAGCGCAGCCGTTATAGCGGTGCGCCCGAACCTGACCGTTTCAAGCATGATACACCCGGTCAGGCCCTTGTCGTTTCCATTGCCGGGCCTGGCGCCGTGCCCGAGATCGTGGCCGTTGAAACAGCTAGCTTTTCCTGGAAAACCGCTCCCCTGCATCTGCTGTCTGGCGACGACAGCGCCGCGGCATTTGAAGCGTTGCTTCCACCGGCTCATCTGCGGCGTCAGACTTTGCTGCGAATTGCCGCGTCTGGCCGGGTGCGGTTAAGTGGGCGAACGATCCTTCAAGCGGCGATCGCGGTAGCCGCGCCCGACTTCGCCTATCTGGAACTGGACGGGGACGGGCTCGCGACCGACTGCGAAAGTGGCGATTTGGATCGGATCGACCGCTCTGGTGCCCTTCGCGAGGCAGCGCAGGCACTGTTGGATGAAAGCAGCGACGAAACCCGGTCGGCTGTCGAACGCGACATATCGCGAGAAGCACTGGTTCGGTTGTTCAGCTATTGCGAGGCGATGGGATCATGAAACTTACGGCCCTTCGGCTCCACAACGTCAAACGGTTCGCCGGGCAAGGCGTCGCCATCGAAAACATCGGCGACGGCGTCAACGTGCTTTGCGCGGTCAATGAGTTCGGCAAATCAACCTTCTTCGAAGCGCTGCACGCACTCTTTTTCCAGCCTCACACGGGCACACCCGAAGGCGTGCGACTGTTGCGGCCTTACAGTGGGGGCAATCCGGTGGTGGAGGCCGACATCACCACTTCAGAAGGACGCTATCGACTTGCCAAGCAGTTTTATGGCGGCAGGCTGGCCAGCGTTATTGACCTCGACGGCGGGCGACTGTTGGCTCAAGCCGATGAGGCCGAAGCCTTTATCGGCAAACTAATCCATGGCGGAAGCGCAGGACCGGCAGGATTGCTCTGGGTTCGCCAAGGGGTCACCGGCATCGAAAGGCGCAGCAAAAGCGAGGAGGACGGCGAAAAACGCGTGCGCGAAAGCCTACTGTCCTCGGTTCAGGGGGAAGTTGAAGCCCTGACCGGCGGGCGACGCATGGCCGAAATCGCCGCGGCATGTGAAGAAGAACTCTATAGCCTGGTTACGTCAACGCTGCGTCCCAAGAGCGGCGGTCTCTATGCGGCAGCGCTCGACGAGCGTGACAAGCTGGTGAAAGACGAGCAGCGTCTCAGCGCCGAAGTCACCGGTCTGCGCGATTCGCTCGACAAGCGGCGCATGGCGTTGGCGCGTCTGTCTGAGCTTGAAAACCCCGAAGAAGGCGCCACTCGGCGGGAAGCCATCTCGGCCGCGGAAGCCGCAGTCGAGGCCGCCAAATCGCACAGCGAAGCCTTGAAAGCCGCCGAGGCGGAAGCTGCCCTTGCCGCAATTCACCACGACGCGGCGCAGCAGGCCCTCGATAGTTTTCGGACCGCGCTCAAACGAGCCACGGATTTGCGCCAGCAGTCGACGATTGCGCAGCTTCGCCGCAGTGAGGTTCTCGATCGGCGCGCTTCTGCCATTGCCGAAAACGAACAAGCGATGGGCGAAGTTCAAGCAGCCGAACTGGAAGAGCGCGAAGCACGCGAATTGCTCGCGCGGCTGGATGCGACTCTTTTGGCGCGTGACGCTGCCGAACAACTGGCCGGCTCGGACAACCGGTTGAAACAAGCCGAAGTCGCCAGAACCCAGATCGAAGATGGAGAGGCAGCACTGGCGATGCTGGCGGTGCCGGAACAAGCTGTCGAGCAACTCCAGGCGCTCGAAATCGAGATCGCCAGCCTTCGTGCAGCTCACCTGGCAACCCTGCCGACGCTATGCATGGAATACCGGGACGGCGCCGCCGATTTGGTGACCATCGATGCCAAGCCCTTGCCCCATGCAGAAGACCAAAGCTTTGCTGGCACCGTACGCCTGGATATTGCCGGCATCGGAGCCTTGACCCTGCGATCGAATCGGCCGCAGCAGGCCGACCGGACCATCGAAGACGCCGAAGCGAAGCACCGCAGCCTGCTTGCGTCCCTCGGTGTCGATAGCCTCAGGACGGCACGCCAGCGCCTAGTGGAAGCGCGCGACAAAGCTACCGAACTGGGCTTGGCGCGTCAGCGACTTGCCGATCTCGCGCCCAAGGGGATACAGCAATTACACGAGGAGCTTGCTCGTCTGAGTGCCCTCGGGGCCGGGG
>NZ_RZSA01000047.1:0-13234 GCF_003998075.1 Mesorhizobium sp. M2A.F.Ca.ET.037.01.1.1
GCTGCTTGCCGGGCTCGGCGAGCAGATGTCGGAAAAGGCCGGCGTGCTCAACATCGGCATCGAAGGCATGATGCTGGCCGGCGCCTATCTGGGCTTTGTCGGCGCCTTCTATTCGGGATCACTTTGGCTCGGCTTCCTCACCGGCGCCGCGGGCGGCATCGCGGTGGCGCTGATCATGGCGCTGCTTTGCGTGCGCATCGGGCTGAACCAGATCGTCAATGGCATCGCGCTGACGCTCGGGCTGGAAGGGCTGACGGCGCTGCTCCATCATTTCCAGTTCTCGCGCAGCTATCCCCGCCTGCCGGCGGCGGACGCCACCGTCATTCCGCTGCTGTCCGACATTCCCGTTATCGGGCCGGCCTTCTTCAGGCATCACCTGATCGTCTATCTGGCCGTTGCGCTGGTGTTCGCCATGAGCTACCTCTACCGGCGCACACAGCTCGGCCTCAACCTGCAGGCCGCCGGCGACAAGCCGGCCGCGCTCGATGTCGCCGGCATCGACGTCATCAGGACCCGCACCATCGCGGTGCTGACGACCGGCGCGCTGGCAGGGCTGGGCGGCGCCTATCTCGCCAATGTCGGGGCGGGCCTGTTCATTCCCTTCATCACCAATGGCGCCGGCTTCCTCGGCATCGTGCTGGCCATGCTGGCGCGCGGCCGTCCGGTCTGGGTGCTGTTCGGCGCTCTGCTGTTCGGCGTGTGCCTGTCGCTGACCACGGCCATGCAGGTGGCGGGCATCAACATCCCGACCGACATCATCCAGATGCTGCCGTTCCTGGCGGTGATGATCATGCTTGTACTGTTCGGGCGGCGCGCCAGCCTGCCTGCGGCGCTCGGCATTCCATATGAGCGCGGCGCGCGCTGACAGAAACCAGATGCGCGGATGGGATCCGCGCCAAGATAGGAGACGACAAATGTCGGATACCAAGGTCTACCTGCTCGACGGCGGCTCGCTCGTTCTCGACGGTTATCATGTGTTCTGGAATCGCGGCCCCGGCGGCGAAGTGCGCTTTCCCGTCTATTCGATCCTGATCGAGCATGCCGAGGGCCGGTTCCTCATCGACACCGGCTATGATTACGACCACGTCATGAAAGTGCTGCCTTTCGAGAAGCCGATCCAGGAAAAGCACCAGACCATTCCCGGCGCGCTGGCGCTGCTCGGGCTGGAGCCGAAGGACATCGACGTCGTCGTCAACTCGCATTTCCATTTCGACCATTGCGGCGGCAACAAGTATTTTCCACACGCAAAGAAGATCTGCCATCGCTCCGAGGTGCCACAGGCCTGCAATCCGCAACCTTTCGAGCATCTCGGCTATTCCGACCTGAGCTTCTCGGCCGAGGCGGCGGAGGCGCGTGGCGCCACCGCGCAGCTGCTGGAGGGCACGACGCGCGCCAATTCGACCTTCGAAGGCATCGAGGGCGACGTCGATTTGGCCAGGGGCGTAAAGCTGATCTCGACGCCCGGCCATTCGATCGGCCACTACAGCCTGCTGGTCGAGTTTCCCAAGCGCAAGCCGATCATGTTCACCATCGACGCCGCCTACACGCAGAAGAGCCTGGAAACGCTCTGCCAGGCAGCCTTCCACATCGACCCGGTCGCGGGCGTCAATTCGATGCGCAAGGTGAAGAAGCTGGCCGAGGACCACGGTGCCGAGCTGATGTACTCGCACGACATGGAAAACTTCAAGACCTACAAGACCGGCACCCAGTTCTACGGCTGAACGCCGCCAATCCGGAGACCACTCCCATGCGCTATTCCGATCATGCCGATCCGGTCATTACCCTGACCGCCGGGCCTGTCAACGCCTATGCAGAGGTGCTGCGTGGCCTCGGCCGCACCGTGCTCTACGATTATGATCCGGCGTTCCAGCTCTTCTACGAAAAGGTGACCGACAAGGCGCAGAAAGCGATGCGGCTGTCGAACAAGCCGGTCATCCTGCATGGCGAGCCGGTGCTCGGCCTCGAGGCCGCGGCGGCTTCCCTGATCGCGCCCGACGACGTCGTGCTCAACCTTGCCTCCGGAGTTTACGGCAAGGGGTTCGGCTATTGGGCGAAACGCTATTCGCCGCATCTGCTCGAAATCGAAGTGCCCTATAATGAGGCGATCGACCCGCAGGCGGTCGCGGCAATGCTGAAGGCGCATCCGGAAATCACCGTCGTTTCCGTCTGTCACCACGACACGCCATCCGGCACCATCAATCCGATCGACGCCATCGGCGCGCTGGTCTCGGCGCATGGCGCCTACCTTATCGTCGACGCCGTTTCTTCCTTTGGCGGCATGAAGACCCATCCCGAGGATTGCAAGGCCGATATCTATGTCACCGGTCCCAACAAATGCCTGGGCGCCCCTCCCGGCCTCACCATGATGGGCGTCAGCGAGCGGGCTTGGGCCAAGATGAAGGCCAATCCGCTTGCGCCGCGCGCATCGATGCTGAGCATCGTCGACTGGGAAGATGCCTGGTCGAGCGACAAGCCGTTTCCGTTCACGCCTTCGGTCTCGGAGATCAACGGGCTCGATGTCGCGCTCGACCTCTATCTCAACGAGGGGCCGGAGGCGGTGTGGGCGCGACACGCGCTTACAGCCAGGGCCACGCGCGCGGGCGTCGCAGCGATGGGCTTGTCGATCTGGGCAGCCAGCGACGGGATCGCGTCGCCGACCACCACCACGGTTCGCACCCCCAAGGGTGTCGACGAGAAGGCGCTTCGCCAGGCCGCGCGCGCCCGCTACGGCGTGGTGTTTTCATCTGGTCGCAGCGAAACGCTGGGGAAGCTGACGCGCATCGGCCACATGGGGCCGACCGCCCAGCCGATCTACGCCATCGCGGCGCTGACGGCGCTTGGCGGCGCCATGAACGCGGCCGGCCAGAAACTGGCAATCGGCAAAGGCATCGATGCGGCATTGGCCGTCATCGACGCCGACGCCTGAACGGACATCATCGGATCACGGATCGAGGGAGAAATTTCATGACTGGACGGCTTGCGGGAAAGGCGGCCCTGGTGACGGGCGCGGCGCAGGGTATCGGCAAGGCGATCGCGGCGCGGCTGGCGGCCGATGGCGCGACCGTCATCGTCAGTGACATCAACGCCGAGGGCGCAAAGACGGCCGCCGCGTCGATCGGCGGGAAAGCGAAGGCTGTCGCCGCCGATATCTCCGATCCAGCGTCCGTCAAAGCGCTTTTTGCTGAAATCCAGGCGCTGACCGGTGGCGTGGACATACTGGTCAACAACGCCAGCATCGTGCCGTTCATCGCCTGGGACGATGTCGATCTCGACCATTGGCGCAAAATCATCGACGTCAATTTGACGGGCACGTTCATCGTCACCCGCGCGGCCACTGACCAGATGCGGGCGGCGAACAAGGCAGGACGGGTCATCAGCATCGCGTCCAACACCTTCTTTGCCGGCACACCCAACATGGCGGCCTATGTCGCGGCCAAGGGCGGCGTCATTGGCTTCACCCGTGCGCTGGCCACGGAACTTGGCAAATACAACATCACGGCGAATGCGGTGACGCCCGGCCTGATCGAGAGCGACGGCGTCAAGGCGAGCCCGCACAACGAGGCGTTCGGCTTCGTCGAGATGCTGCAGGCGATGAAAGGCAAGGGCCAGCCCGAGCATATCGCCGACGTCGTATCGTTCCTGGCGAGCGAGGACGCCCGCTGGATCACCGGCCAGACGCTGAACGTCGACGCCGGGATGGTCAGGCATTAGCCGCTGAGACCGAAATTTTCCGACGACGTAGCTTCAACTGCTCAGGTCGAGTGTTTGGATACCGCCGGTGAATACGGCGACAACCGCCTCCGTGGTGTCCTTGAGCCATATGCCGACCACCGTTTGCGCGGCGGAAATGCCGAGCAGACCGATCCCGGTCGCCGTTTTGCGTCTTCCAGGGCGGCACCGGCCCGTGGCCATTGGCACATCCGCCGGAACCGCAATCGCGCGGCGCCCTCGATTCGAGTTCGTCGACAAGGAAAGGGCCGCTGCTTCGGTTTCGGCGAAGCAAAGGACAGAAAAAGACTTCTTTAGGCGACCCGGCCCGGATGCTCTCTTGCGGAACCTAGAAGAAGGCCCGCCTGGGAGGGCGACGCATAACAAGAGAGCGGCTGCCGAAACGACAGCCTGGCATACGCCACTCGAATGAGGTCGGTGCCAGCAACAGCCATGGGGAACCACGACAATGAAGACATTCCGCAATTGCCTGATGACCGCGGTCAGCGCAGGCCTGCTGGGCTTGGGGCTTGCCGCCCCCGCTGACGCCGGCGCCATCCGCCTGGGCATGACCACCTGGGTCGGCTACGGGCCGCTGTTTCTTGCCCGCGACCTCGGCTACTTCAAGGAAGCCGGCGTCGACGTCGACCTGAAAGTAATCGAAGAATCGGCGCTCTATATGGCGGCGGTCGCCGGCGGCGATCTCGATGGCGCGGCATCCACAGTCGACGAACTGATGAAGTACCGCTCCGACGACCTCTGCTTCAAATATGTCGTGGCGCTCGACGACAGCCATGGCGGCGACGGCGTCGTCACGCACGCGGACGTCAAGTCGCTCAAGGATCTGAAGGGCCAGCCCGTCGCCCTGAACGAGGGCTCCGTTTCCGAATTCTGGTTCAACGTGCTCCTGAAGAAGGAAGGCATGACCGAGGACGATGTCAGCATCACCAACATGACCGCCGATGACGCCGCGACCGCCTTCATCGCCGGCCAGGTTCCCGCCGCGGTGACCTGGGAGCCGCACCTGACCGAAGTCCGCAAGGGCGGCAAGGGCAAGGTGCTGATCGACTCCGCGACGACGCCCGGCCTGATCGTCGACGTGATCGCGCTCAAATGCGACCTGATCGAGAAGCATCCCGAGGATGTGAAGGCTTTGATCAAGGGCTATTACAAGGCGGTCGATTACATCAAGACCAATCCGGACAAGGCCTACGAGATCATGGCCAAGGGCATTGGCGGCTATCTCGAGAAGCCCGAGGATTTCGCGGCCGGCGCCCAGGGCGTGCGCTACTACGACCGCGCCCGCAACCTGGAATTCTTCGGCACTCCGGAAAAGAGCGAGGCGTCCGACCTGGTGAACTTCGCCCAGGATATCTGGGGCAAGGCCGGCAAGCTCAAGATGACGATCGACGCGAAGACCATTCTCGACACCGATTTCATCAAGGAACAGTAAGCCTTCGAAATCCGTCGGGGTCCGCTTGACAGGCTGACCCCGCTTTTTCTCGAAAGCTTCAGTTTCGCGCCTAAATCTACGGAGGCCATCCTATGGCACAGAGGCGGACGGCGTGGACACGCCTGACGACCCCATTCGCCAACATTCCCGCCAGCACCGCAACCACGCTCGCATTGGCAATGTGGATAGCCGTGATCGGCGGCTGGGCTCTTCTGTCCTACGGCCGCGTCGTGCCGAACATGTTCCTGCCGACGCCCGGAACCGTGCTGCAGACGGCCTATCGCATGTCGCTCGACGGCAGTCTTTTCTATCACACTTTCACCAGCGCCAAGGTGGTGATCCTTGGCTTCATCGTGTCCTCGGCGATCGCGGTGCCGCTAGGGCTGTGGATGGGTACCTACCGGGCGGTGCAGGCGCCGCTGGAGCCGCTGGTCAATTTCATCCGCTACCTGCCTGTGACCTCTTTCGTGCCGCTGTTCATCCTGTGGATCGGAATCGGCATCGAGCAGCGCATAGCGGTGATCTTCTTCGGTACCTTCTTCCAGCAGCTTGTGATGATCTCCGACTGCGCGCGCAGCGTCTCCCGGGACCTGGTCAACGCCTCCTACACTTTGGGCACCAAGCGTAGCGAAGCGGTGTGGCACGTCATCTTTCCGGCAGCGCTTCCGGCGATCCTCGACACGCTTCGCGTCACCATGGGCTGGGCCTGGACCTACCTGGTCGTGGCGGAATTGGTCGCGGCGTCGAGCGGCCTCGGCTATATCAGCCTCAAAGCGATGCGCGGCTTCCAGGTCGATGTGATCTTCATGGCGATCGCTGCGATCGGGCTTCTTGGCCTCATCACTGACACGGCATTCCGCATTCTCCGGGCGAGGGTCGCGCCATGGGCAGCCTGACTATGAACGCCTCCTCGCAAACCGCAGCCGGATCAAGGGTAGTGATGACCGAAACCATCAATGCGAACAACCCGGCTGGCACGGCCCATGCAGCCGGCGATCAGCGTTCGGCCGGCACCACCATGGGCATCGAGGACGTGACATTGCGCTATGGCGACGCCAATGGCGTGCTGGCGCTGGACGATGTGTCGCTGCAGGTCGCCAAGAACGAATTCTGCGTCATCGTCGGTCCGTCAGGATGCGGCAAATCCAGCCTGCTCTATCTGGCCGCCGGGCTCAATGACGCCACCTCGGGCAGCATCAAGGTCGACGGCAGGGAAGTGATCGAGCCAGGTCCCGACAGGGGCATGGTGTTCCAGAGCTATACCTTGTTTCCCTGGCTCACGGTGCGCGCCAACATCGAATATGGACCGAAACGCAAGGGTCTGCCGGCGGAGCAGCGCAGGCAGATCGTCGACCAGTATCTCAACGAGGTCGGCCTTGCGCCCTTCGCCGATCATTATCCGGCGCAACTCTCAGGCGGCATGAAGCAGCGCGTGGCGATCGCGCGCGCCCTTGCCAACGACCCGGCCGTGCTGCTGATGGACGAACCGTTCGGCGCGCTCGACAGCCAGACGCGCGGCACCATGCAGAAGCTGCTGCTGCGCGTCTGGGAGCGGCAGCAGAAGACGGTGCTCTTCGTCACCCACGATATCGATGAGGCGCTGGTGCTGGGCGACCGAGTCCTGGTGATGACGGCCCGGCCCGGCAAGATCAAGGCCGAGATCAAGGTCGACATCCCGCGGCCGCGTTCGATGGACGTGATCCTCGAACCCGACTTCATCGCGCTCAAGCGCCGCATCCTCGGCCTCCTGCACGATGAGATCGACGAGGATCACTGAGGGCAAATAGTCGGGAGCATCGAACGCCCGAACCCGAGGCGGCGGACGTCTGCCGCCCCGGACCCGATCAGCCTGTCAGCTCAGCTGTCCGGCGGCTTGCGAGATAAGCCGGGCGATCTCGTGCGGGTGAGAGATGAGCGACAAATGGCTTGCCTTCACCTCGATGGTTCTTGCGTTCATCCGCTTTGCCATGAAGCGCTCGAGATCAGGGTTGATCGTGCGATCCTCCGTCGATACGGCATACCAGCTTGGCTTCGAGCGCCAGGCCGCCTGCGTCGTCTTTCCGGTGAAAAGCTTGTCCGAGATCGGCCCCTGGACGGCATAGAGGATACGCGCCTTCGTGTGCGGAATACCGCCTGCGAAATCCCGCAGGAAAGCCTCCTCACTGAGCTTGCCGTAGCCTTCGGACCAGACGAGGCCGGCGGAAGCCGGTGGCGCCGCAAAGGTCTTGGCGAGCGCCGTGTAATCTTCGCCGGCGTCCGGCGCGCGCGCCGCGACATAGACGAGCGAGGAGACCTTCGGGTCCATCCCCGCTTCCGTGACGATCATGCCAGCAAAGGAATGTCCAACAAGCACCGTCGGTCCATCCTTGGAGAGCGATCGCGCGGCGCGTTGCCTCGACGCCTGCCTCCAGCGTGGTCAGCGGGTGCTGGACGACGGTTGGCCTGAAGCCGGCCTGCTGCAGGATGCCGACCACGTCCGACCAGCACGAACCATCCGCATAGGCGCCATGAACCATCACTACATTGCGCAGCTTCGGGTTCGTCTGCGCTCGCGCCGTGGGTGAGCTGGCAAGGAGGCTCGTGGCCATTCCGGCGGCAAGCGTGGTGGAGAAAGTGCGCCGATTCATCATAATCGTGGGTTCCTTGAGAGATTTGCGGGGGCGGCCGATGCTTGGCCGAGCCGCGCTGGAAGTGCTTCGCGCGGCGTCTACGCCCAGTCTTCGCAACCTGCGGAACCTTCGTTACGGCCGTCACGGCTTCGTGACCGCCTCGGTCGGGGGTCTCGCCGGAAAAATTGGCGCATCACCGCATTCGCGGCCGCTACGGGTTGCAAGGGCGCTCCCCGGTTCTGGGCAACAATCGGGCAGCTCAGCGAAATGCCGAACGGCCCAATTTCGAAGGCGAGGCGATCTTTACCGTTCGCCGTTACGCGCCCCTACCAAGGATCATCTCCGAAGCCTTCTGCCCGATCATCATGCTTGGCGCGTTGGTGTTGCCGCCGATCAGCTTCGGCATGACGGAGGCATCCGCAACTCGAAGCCCGTCCACGCCGCGAACCTTCAGCGTAAAGGGATCGACGACGGCCATGTCGTCCGTTCCCATCTTGCAGGTCCCGACCGGGTGATAGACGGTCAGCGCCTCGGCGCGCAGATAGGCGAGGATCTCGTCGTCGCTGCTTATATCCTTGCCCGGAAGCATCTCCTTGCCGCGCACCGCGTCGAATTCGGACGAGGCAAAAATCCGGCGTGCGATCTTGATGCCTTCGACCAGCACCATGGCGTCGTCCTCATGCGTGAAGAAGCGGTGGTCGATAAGGACGTCGCGGCGGGAACTGTCGCGCGATAGCCTGATCTCGCCCACGCTTTTCGGCCTCAGCACGCAAGTATGAATGGCGTAGCCGTGACCGTATTCGATCAGCCTGCCGCGATGGCTGCGATATCCGGGCACGAAGTGGAACTGGATGTCGGGAAGGCCGTTGGCGTACCTGGTTTTGGCGAAGCCGCCGGCCTCGACATAGTTGGTGGTGAGCATGCCCTTGCGGCGCGCGAAATACTGGAAAGGCGCCGCCGCCATTCGCGGCAGGTTGGCGAGCGACAGGCCGAGCGTCCTGGTGCTTTTGGAGCGCACCGTGATCATGCCGTCGACATGATCCTGCAGGTTCTTGCCGACGCCCGGAAGGTCGAGCACCGGCGTGATGCCGATCTGCTGCAGCTCAGCCGCCGGTCCGATGCCGGAGGCCAGGAGGATCCTAGGCGAATTGATGGCGCCGGCCGAAAGCACGATTTCGCGGTCGGCCGAGAACGTCTTCTGCTGGCCCTGATGCTGCACGCGCAGCCCAGTGGCGCGACCCTCGGCGGTGACCAGATCGATCACCTCGCATTGGCTGAGCAATGTCAGGTTCCTGCGGTCGAGCACCGGGCGCATGAAGGCGCTGAAGCTGCTGAAGCGCTGGCCGCGATCCTGGGTGACATTGTAGATGCCGAGGCCGAACTGGCTTTCGGCATTGAAGTCGGTGTTGGCGGGCAGGTCGGCGTTCTTGCCGGCCTTGACGAAAATGCTGGAAAGCACGTTCGGATCGCGCGGATTGTCGACCAGCAGTTCGCCGCTGGTGCCGTGATAGCGCGGGTCCTGGCCGAGCAGGTTGCGCTCAAGCTTCCTGAACACGGGCAGCACGTCGCGATAGGACCAGCCGGCGCAGCCGAGTCCCGCCCACTCGTCATAGTCCTCGGCGGCGCCGCGAATATAAACCATCGAGTTGATCGAGCTCGATCCGCCCAGCGCCTTGCCGCGGTTGACCGGAATGCTGCGGTTGTTGAGGTGCGCCTGCGGCACGCCGACGAAACAATAGTCGTAGTTCGGGTTACCATAGAGCGAAAGGATGCCTGCCGGCACTTTGACCCGCAGGCTGTTGTCGCTGCCTCCGGCCTCGATCAGGCATACTTTGACTACTGGATCGGCGCTCAGCCGATTGGCGACCACGCAACCGGCCGAACCGGCGCCGACGACGATGTAGTCAAAGCTCTCAGTCTGCATCCCAGCCCCTCGAGAATTCCGGAACTCTAGGTGCGTCTCTCGGTGCGAGAAATTCGGAAATGGTTACGCGTGACTTCGGAGATTCGTTATGGGCCCGCGCTGGTACGTGCTGCTACTTGTGAGCGCCAGAAGCGGTCGGATGGCGCAGCCTGTCTGCATCCACCATGGCCCAAGTCGGTTTCATCCCGCGCGGCGGAAGCTGTCGGTTAATCAAAAAAGGACTGAGCATGTCGGTTGAGACGGTAGACACGCTTGTCGTTGGCGGCGGCCAGGCGGGGGTGGCCATGAGCGAGCACCTGAGCAAATGCGGGGTGCCCCATCTCGTCCTTGAGCGCGGCCGGATTGCCGAGCGCTGGCGCTCGCAGCGCTGGGACTCCTTGGTCGCCAACGGCCCGGCCTGGCACGACCGGTTCCCGGGCATGGAGTTTCCCGTGACAGGTCCCGACGGCTTCCCGCCCAAGGAGGAGGTCGCCGACTATTTCGTCACCTACGCAAAGCAGATCAACGCGCCGATCCGCTGCGGCGTCGAGGTCAAGCTCGTGCAGAGGAATATCGGCCGTCCGGGATTCCGCGTCGAGACGTCGGATGGCGTGATCGAAGCCAACAGTGTCGTCGCCGCGACCGGACCTTTCCAGGTTCCTGTCATCCCCTCTCTCGTTCCTGCCGGTGCCGGCCTCCTGCAAATCCACTCCAGCGCCTACCGCAATCCGGCACAGTTGCCGAAGGGCGCGCTGCTGGTGGTCGGCGCGGGATCTTCGGGCGTGCAGATTGCCGATGAGCTGCAGCGCGCCGGGAGGCGCGTTTATCTCTCGGTCGGCCCGCACGATCGTCCGCCACGTTCCTATCGCGGGCGCGACTTCTGCTGGTGGTTGGGCGTGCTCGGCAAATGGGACCTCGAAACGCCAGGGCCTGGCACGGAACATGTCACCATCGCTGTGAGCGGCGCGCGCGGCGGCGAGACGATCGACTTCCGCCGCCTGGCCGCGCAGGGGCTCACCCTCGTCGGCATGACGAAGGCATACCAGGACGGCGTGATGAGTTTCGCGCCGGATCTTGCGAAGAACATTGCGCGAGGCGACGCCAATTTGATGTCGCTGCTGGACGAAGCCGATGCCTATGTCGCGCGCAACGGTCTCGACCTTCCGGAAGAACCCGCTCTCCGCAAGATCGACCCCGATCCGGACTGCGTGACCAATCCGGTCCTCGAGCTCGATCTGGCCAAGGCCGAGATCGCGACGATCATCTGGGCGACGGGCTTCGCCGTTGACTACAGTTGGCTGAAGGTCGATGCCTTCGACGAGAACGGCCGGCCAAGGCACCATCGCGGCGTGTCAACCGAACCCGGGATCTATTTCCTGGGACTGCCCTGGCAGTCGCGCAGGGGGTCGAGCTTCATCTGGGGCGTCTGGCACGATGCCAAGCATGTCGCCGACCGTATCTCGACGCAGCGCAAATATCTCGCCTACCATGCCGCCGCGAAACGCGAGCCCGTGGACGCCTGACAAAGCTGCGAGCCCGACCCAATTGGAGACCAAGATGGCGCATACGCGAATTCGCAAATTCAACACCAAGGAAACCTATCCCGAGCAGAAGCTTGACAACGATCTCTGCCAGGCGGTCGTCACGCGCGGCGGCCGCACCGTCTATCTGCGCGGACAGTGCCCGCAGGACCTGGATACGGCCAAGAATATCGACAGCCATGATCCGGCCGAGCAGACGCACAAGGTCATGCAGAATATAAAGCAGCTCATCGAGGAGTGCGGCGGCACGATGGAGCATCTGGTGAAGGTGGTGGTCTACATCACCGACGTCCGCCATCGCGAGGCCGTCTACCGGACGATGGGTGAATACATCAAGGGCGTGCATCCGGTTTCGACCGGGCTGGTCGTGTCGGCGTTGGCGCGGCCGGAATGGCTGGTCGAGATCGACGGCACCGCCGTCATCCCTGACTGAGCGCCATGACCTTCTCCATCGTCGCGCGATGCCGGCGCACAGGCATGTTCGGTGTGGCGGTGTCCTCGTCGTCTCCCGCGGTCGCGGCGCGCTGCGCCTATGCGCAGGCGGGCGTCGGGGCGGTCGCCAGCCAGAACGTCACCGACCCTACGCTCGGGCCAAAGGCGCTGGAGCTGATGGCGCGGGACGCCTCCGCTGCCGAGGCGGTCGCGATTATCAAGCGCACGGCCGCCTTCAGCGAATACCGGCAGGTGCTGGCGGTCGACGCGGCCGGCGGCAGCGCGATCCATTCCGGGCCGAAGGCGCTGGGTATCTGGGCTGAGGCACGCGGCGAGGACGTCGCCTGCGGCGGCAATTTGCTCGCGAATGACGGTGTCCCGCAAGCCATGGTCTATGCCTTCCTCGCTTCCGAGGGCCATCTCGGCGACCGGCTGATCGCCACGATGCGCGCCGCGCTCAAGGCGGGTGGCGAAGCGGGGCCTGTCCGCTCCGCCGGCATGAAGCTGGTGCGCGATGTGTCCTGGCCGGTCGCCGATTTGCGCTGCGACTGGACGGAGGATTGCCCGATCGAGCAGCTGGCAACGCTGTGGGAGATCTACAAACCGCAGCTCGATGCCTACGTCACCCGCGCCCTCAATCCGTCCGATGCGCCGAGCTACGGCGTGCCCGGTGACGAGTAGTCCGACCAGTTCCGGAGTCGGCATACGAAACCCGGCGACCCGCTCGACCCGGCATCCAGAATAGGTGCGATGGTCGATGCGCGGCGTGCCGCGAACGTCGTGCGTTCTGAAGACCGCCTGAATCAAGTACCGAGCGGCCGCGACTTGATCGCCGGGTGCAAACCGGCAACATAGGACCATGCCGCTCCGTTTCACGCTCAGACAGCTCGAATATTTCGTCGCCGTTGGCGAAGCCGGCTCGATCGCCAAGGCGGCCGAGCAGGTGAACGTCTCGCCGCCGTCGATCTCGGCCTCGATCGCGCAACTCGAGGCCGAATTCGGCGTTCAGCTCTTCGTGCGCAAGCACTCGCATGCGCTGGCGCTGACGGCGGGAGGGCGCCTCTTCCTCAAGGAAGCCGCGCGCCTGCTCAACGATGCCGATGCGCTGCACGACATTGCCGGCGATATCGCCGAAAAGGTGCGCGGGCCGCTGGCCGTCGGCTGCCTGCTCACTTTCGCGCAGATCGTGCTGCCGGCGCTGCGCAAAAAGTTCGAGGACGCCTATCCGGATGTGCGCGTCCGGCAATTCGAGCGCAACCAGGGGCAATTGTTCGAGATGCTGCAGCGTGGCGAAATCGACGCCGCGCTCACCTACGATCTGGAACTGTCGCAGGACATGACGTTCGAGCCGCTGATGCAACTGCCGGCCTATGTGATGCTGCCGGCCGCGCATCGCCTGGCGGGGAGGGCGGGCATCACGCCCGAGGAACTGGTCGACGAGCCGATGGTGCTGCTCGATCTGCCCTACAGCCGAGAATACTTCCTCTCGGCGTTCCAAGGCCTGCGGCCCAGGATCGCCGAGCGCACCGGCGACATCGCCGTGATGCGCTCGATGGTGGCCAACGGCTTCGGCTACGGCATCGCCAAT
>NZ_RZSA01000480.1:0-4910 GCF_003998075.1 Mesorhizobium sp. M2A.F.Ca.ET.037.01.1.1
TGCCTATGCGGTGCAGAATCTGAGTTTCGCCGAAATGCAGGATGGCGGCCCGCCGCCGGCGCTGGCGGTCGAGATGGCACCGCTGATGACCGCGCCCGCCGTGCCGGAGGAGGCAGCGATGCTGGACACCGTGACACCGGAGCCGCCCGATGCGGCGGAGGAGACGGAAAAGCCCGTCGACACGAAGCCGGTGACCGATCCGGCGCCGGTGGCGGAGCAGGCAGAGCCGGTCACCGAACAGCCACTCGACGACACGCAGGAGGCTGAACAGGTCGCGCCGGTGCATCAGACCATCGCGGCGCTGAGCGAGCAGCAGCCACTGGATGAATTCGTGCCGGATCCTGTCGAGGCGATCGCGCCCGATTTCGCCATTCCGCTACCGCAGCCGAAACCTGTGGAAGCCGAGGTCAAGGCGCAGAAGCCGGTCGAAGCCAGGAAGAAGGTCGAGAAGAAGCCGGTCGAAAAGCCGAAGGAACGGGTGAAAAAGGAAAAGGCGACGACGCCCAAGGCGACGACCATCGCCAGCATCGACGCCAAGGCGGCGACGAAGGCAGCGGCGCCCAAATCGTCTGCAACGCAGGGGGTATCTGGTGACTCCAAGCAATGGGACGCAAAGCTCAGAGCCTGGCTCAATCGACATAAGCGATACCCAACCGCAGCAAAGGCGCGCCGGGCTGAAGGGAATGTCTTGGTGACCTTCACTGTCGATGCGTCAGGGCGAGTCCTTTCTGCACGGCTAGCCCGGTCGTCCGGTGATGCCGATCTAGACCGAGCGGGGCTTGCTATTGTTCAAGGAGCAACTGTGCCTGCCCCACCGCCGGAACTGGGTGCACGCCTGAGCCGCACGGCTCCCTTCTTCTTCAGCGTGCGGGACTAGGCCCGCGCACCGGATGGTGGTACGCGGCTAAACCGTTCAACTTTGCCGCTGCACCCTGCCGCCGAAATCAGATGACGATACTAACCCGCCGCACTCTTCTCAAAACCGCAGCTGTCGCCGGTCTCGCCGGAACCGGTGCCGCAGCCTTCGGCAGATTGACGGGCTTCGCCGCAACCCCGCCCGAACTGCTGATCCTGAAGACCGCCAGCATCGAGGCGCGGCTGATGGACGGTGCGCCGACGCAGAATGTTCTGACCTATGGTGAGGCAGGCCCGCCGCCGGTCGTCAGGATGCGGAAAGGCGAACCGTTTGCCGCGCGGCTGATCAACGGCATCGATGATCCGACGACCATCCACTGGCACGGTATCCGCGTTCCCAACAAGATGGACGGCGTGCCGTTCCTGATCCAGCCCTATGTCTATCAGGGCGACCATTTCGACTATGCCTTCACCCCGCCCGACGCCGGCACCTTCTGGTACCACCCGCATTGCAACACGCTGATCCAGATGGGTCACGGGTTGACCGGCGTGATTGTGGTCGAGAACCTGAAGGACCCGGCCTTCGACGCCGAAATGGTGATCAACCTGCGCGACTGGCGGCTCGGCGACGATGGCCAGTTCAGCGAGGCGTTCCGGCCGCGCGACGCCGCAAAGGCCGGCACCTTCGGCACGGTGCGCACCGCCAATTGGCTCGAACAGCCGCAATTCGATGCGCCGGCCGGCGGACTGGTGCGGCTGCGCGCCGCCATCACCGACGTCACCCGTATCTACGCCTTCCGCGTCGACGGCGCCGAGGCAACGGTGATCGCGCTCGACGGCAACCCGGTGCCGCAGCGGTTTACGCCGGACGCCTTGCAGATTGGACCCGGCCAGCGGCTGGAGCTTGCCATCCGTATGCCCGACGAGGAAGGCGCGATCGTCAGCCTGCGCGACGTCCGGGGCACCAAGCCGAAAATCGTGGCGACGCTGCGTTCCGTCGGCAAATCGCTCAAGCACGATCTGCGCGATCTCGGCCCGCTGGAAGTCAATCCGGTGGCGGAGGTGGACCTTTCCAGCGCCAGGCGCATTCCGCTGGCGCTGAGCGCCACGGCGGAAAACGTTTCGGCCGACAGCATCTGCGGTTCGCTCGGTTACAGTTTCTGGGCGATCAACAAGGTGCCGTGGCCGGGCGACACGCCCGACCCGACGGCGCCGCTCGCCGAACTGAAGCTCGGCAAGAGCTACATCATCGACATGGAGAACCTGACGCCGCACGCGCACCCGATCCATTTGCACGGCATGAGCTTCAAGGTGCTGTCGTCCTCGACCAGGCCAGTGCAGCCGCTCGTCTCCGACACCTATCTCATCCAGCCCGACGAGAAGGTGCAGCTGGGATTCGTCGCCGACAATCCCGGCGACTGGCTGCTGCATTGCCACATCATCGAGCATCAGAAGACAGGCATGACGAGCTATTTTCGGGTGGTGTGACGGCATCTCGTTTTTGTGAGGTGGGTTGACCGCGCCGCCTGATTGCCTAGGTAGCCAACTGGGCAGGCGGGCGGCACGCAACTCCAACCGACGGCATGACATCCTTGCGTATTCGAAAACTTGCCTTTGTTGCGGCAGGCATCTCCATCCTGTCGTCCTGCGTCATCCCGGACGATACATCCAGCATCGCCAAGGTCGACCCCACCACGGCCGCCGCCCGCAAGGAGATGGTCGGTCTCAGCGAGGCCGACGTCCGTATGTGCGCCGGCTTTCCGACCGCGACGGCCGATACGGGACCATCCGGCCAGATTTGGACCTATCAACGCACCGTGCAGCGCGGCAACCTCAGCATCGCGGTGCCGACCATGGCCGTGGGCGCGATTCCCGCGGTCGGCGGGTCAGTCAATGTCGCCCCCGGCGGCTACTGCAACACGCAGATCCGCATGGTCGGCGGCCATGTCGCCGAGGTCTCCTATGCCGGCGACAACAATCTGCCGAACAGCGTCGATGCGCTCTGCGTCAGCACGGTGGACGCCTGTGTGGCCTATGCGCGCCAACGCAATCACAAGGCGAGGGCAGTTTCCAGGTGAGTGGAGCGAGGCCGGTCCGAGACTCCGCTTGTGGGCTTCCGACGTCCAACTCGCCGAACATTGCGCGACGGGCGTCTCGAGGCAAAGCTGGAGCACTTCGGCCTCGACGCGGGAAGGGATTTTGACCGGTCGGCTCTGTTTGAATTGGCAGGTCGCATGCCATGGAGATTGGCCGAAACGACCATCGCGATCGTCATTCCAGGGCGGAGCAGCGGCGAAGCGGCGTCGCGTAGACCCTGGAATCCATGCCGTTACCTTCGCCAAGGCGTGCAACGGAACGGAATGGATTCCATGGTCTGCGCCGCGTCGCTTCGCTCGTTGCTCCGCCATAGAATGACGAGGTTCGGGCGGCTTCAACCGATCCCCGGCGCTTGCGCCGATTTCGCGGAAATCAATGGGATGGCGCACAGCCGGAAGGCGGCCCTGGGCATCCCGGCGCGTTACATCATCTAACGCTCATATGTGCGACCGAAAATCAAAGTGATCTCGGTCGCCGCAAATCGCCCCCAATCAGGACGTTCTTCCGGCCTTATTCTGGAAAGGTTGGAGAGGCCGATGAAATTACCCATTCTTGCCCTTGCCGGGACCATGCTGGCGGTGATGCCGGCGGTGGAGGCGGCGCCGATCATCGGCGTGCCGGCTGAAAATAGCCTGGTGCGGGAGGCGCATGTCACATGCGCCTATCTGACCGAGGACGGATACTGCGTTCGGCCGCACAACAAGCACCAATACTGGCGGAAACACTATTACCAGCCCGCTTATCGCACCTATGAGCCGCAGCCACGGGACGAGTATGACTGGCGCTATCAACGTCCGCGGCCGATTATCCGGGTCGTTCCAAACTACCCCCCGCGGGACGAAGATAATTGGGATGACTGGGACGATTGAGGCGCCTTGAGGCCGAGACCCTGCCAAGCGTCTCTTAGCCTCTAGTGGCCGGCATTCGGCGCCCGAGCAGCGCCTTTGCCGGCCTATCCACGAAGAGCCGAGGCTGTTCCTTCTACCGCTTCAGCGCGATGCTGATGCCGCTGAGATCGGCATTGACCTGCAGGCCGACCTGCCTGCCGGTGAGCTCGAGTTGAGCGCCCTTGTCATTGGTCATGACGATCACCTGGGCGCCCTTGCCGAGGGCCCCGCCGCCGCCGGCAGCGCCGTAGACGCCCGTCACGTCGCTTGCGCGGCGGATATGGCGCACCCTGCCCTGGAAATAGGTCTTGGAGGCCCCGAAAGCGAGGCCGCCCGAGACGCCGCCGACCGAGATCGGATAACGTTTGCCATGGAAGGTCAGCGTGCCTTCACCGCCGGAGCCGCCGATGAAGAAGGCCGCCTTGTAGACGGAAAAGCGGATCGTGCCGCTGTCGGCGTGCGCGGCGCTGGCAATGGTCACGCCCGCGGCGGCGATTGCCGCAACCGCGACGGAACGGAACCTGGACGAAATCTGCATGATGGAACTCCTCAAGGATCGCCGCTTGCCCAACCGGCCGCGCACGTTGGCTTCAAATGTATAGCTGAACCGAATTGCCCCGCCATTGGTTCCAGCCACGCGGCCCGAAATCCGGCGGTCACGAAATGGCGAGCAAGGAGGCAGAAGGCGACGTGAAAAGCACCGGCGGTGCTGGCTGGTGGAGCTGAGGGGGATCGAACCCCTGACCTCATCATTGCGAACGATGCGCTCTCCCAGCTGAGCTACAGCCCCGTTCCAGCGGATCGGCTTGTATCGGTCGCGGCCGTTTGATGTCAAGGCGAAAGACCGGGCCGGCCACAAGCGCCGTGGCCGGGGGGCCTTGCCCACTCGCCAAGCCCGCGGGCCTTGCCCGCACGGCAAGCCCGCGGGCCTTGCCCGCACGCTTAGCAATGGCTACATGTCGGCGACAATTTGGAGACCGGCATGATCGCCCTTATTCAGACCATCGTCATGGCGCTTGATATCTACTGGTGGATCATTATCGCCTCGGCGATCTTTTCCTGGCTCTACGC
>NZ_RZSA01000481.1:0-4909 GCF_003998075.1 Mesorhizobium sp. M2A.F.Ca.ET.037.01.1.1
GCGAGGTGGCGATCGACCACCTTTTGGTCGAGCAGGCATCCGACGGCATCATCCAGCTCTCCGACGGCTGCCTCTGCTGCACGGTGCGCGGCGACCTGGTCGACACGCTTGCCGATCTCGTCGACCGGCTGCAGACCGGCCGCATCGCGAAACTCGCCCGCGTCGTCGTCGAGACGACGGGTCTCGCCGATCCTGCGCCGGTGCTGCAGTCGATCATGGCGCATCCTGCGCTGGTGCAGGCCTTCCGGCTCGACGGCGTCATCACGCTGGTCGACGCCGTCAATAGCGAGGCGACGCTCGACGCCCATGTCGAGGCGGTGAAACAGGCGGCGGTGGCCGATCGCATCGTGCTGACCAAGACGGACCTTGCCGATGCGGCCGAGGTCGAGGCGTTGCTGGCAAGGCTGAAGCAGGTCAATCCGGGCGCCGTCGTGCTCGACGTCAACGAGGCCGGCGCCGCGGCGCTGTTCAATTGCGGGCTTTATGATCCCGAAACCAAGTCCGCCGACGTGCGGCGCTGGCTTGGCGAAGAGGCTGCGCATGATCAAGATCATCACCATGATCAGGATCATCACCAAGATCATCGCCATCATCACCATGACGGCGATCATGATCACCACCATCACGAGCACCGCCACGATAGGCGCGTGCGCACGCACTCGCTCGTCCATGATGGGCCGGTGCCGTTCTCGGCGATCGAGATGTTCCTCGACCTTCTGCGCTCGACACATGGCGAGAAGCTGCTGCGCATGAAGGGCGTCATCGAGCTCGCGGAGGATCCGTCGCGACCGCTTGTCATTCACGGCGTGCAGAAGATCCTGCATCCGCCGGCAAGGCTGCCGGCCTGGCCCGACGGTCAGCGCGGCACCAGGCTGGTGCTGATCACGCTGGACATGCCGGAAGATTATATCCAGCGCCTGTTCGCGGCCTTCACCAACAAACCGTCGATCGACACGCCGGACCGGGCCGCGCTCGAGTCCAATCCGCTGGCAATAGCCGGGCTATAAGCAAAAAAACGACGCCGGCTCAGGCCGCGCTGCCGCGCTCGACCAGGAAACGATGACCGCCAGTGACCGCGGCCGTTTCGACCAATTGGTGACCGGCATCGGCGCAGAAGGCCGGGATATCGATGACCGCGAGCGGATCGGTGGTTTCCAGCCAAAGCCGGCTGCCCGGCCGCATGGCCGCCAACCGCTTGCGGGCTTTCAGCACCGGCAACGGACAGTTCAGTCCCTTGAGATCGTAGATGGCGGGCGGCTTTGCCCTTTGTTCATGCATGTCGTTATCCCAAAACCGCCTTACACCCTCGGGTCAATGCCCGAGGGCATGCTTTTGGGCGACACGCATTGGGTCTCAGCCGCCGAACATGCCGAGCAGCTTCTTCTTCAGCTTCGACACGGTGCCCTGGTCGGCGTCGGCGGCCTGCTGGGTTTCCTGCGCGGGCGCTGGCTCCACGCCGGCGGTGACGACCGGCTGCTGCGCGGCCTGCTTGGCGGCTTCCTTCTCGGCCAGCGCTTGCGCCTTGGCCTGTTCCTTGGCGGCCTTGGCCGCCTCGATCGCCGCCAGGCGCTGCTCTTCCGCCTTGCGCTTGGCCTCCTTCTCCGCGTCGAGCGCGGCCATCTTGCGGCCGGCCGGCGAATCGATACGGCCCATGCGGGTCGTTTCCGTCACCGAGCCATCCGCATTCATCGACGGCGGCTCGATCGGCACGCGCTCGCCGCGGGCGCGGCGCTTCGACCAGTCGGAGACGATGCTGGCTTCCTTGATGCCGGCAATGGTCGGCTTCGGCGGCGGGTTGCTGGAATTCACCGCCGAATTGAAGGCCGCGTCGTAGCTCTTCTCGTAACTGGCGAAGGCGGTCTTCAGCGAATCCGGCTGCGTCGTCGGGGGGCAGGGGCCAGTCGGGTCGAAGGTCGTGCCTTCCGGCGCGACCTGATTGAAGACGTAGCGCTTCTCGCAGACGTCGACCTTCGGCGGCACCTTGGTGATCTCGAAATTGTCGTATCCGACCTTCAGCATCTTCCAGAACTCGTAGTTCGGGTCGTTGCGGTAGCGCGCCATGTTGGCGGCGGTCATGCGGAAGGGGAAGGCCTGGATCTGGAACTCGGTCTGGCCGCCCTGGAAAGCGTCGCGGCCGAAGGCATAGATCTGCTCGATCTGCGCGTCGGTCATCGAATAGCAGCCGGAGGACGAGCAGGCGCCGTGCACCATCAGGTTCTGGCCGGTGCGGCCATTGGCGCGGTCATAGGCGTTGGGGAAGCCGATGTTGAAGGACAGATGATAGTTCGAGCGCGGATTCATCTGCGAGGGACGCACCGTGTAGAAGCCTTCCGGCGCCTGGCGGTCGCCCTCGGTGTATTTGGGGCCGAGCTTCCCCGACCATTTGCAGATGTCGTAGCTGGCGACGAGATCGTAGCGGCCGTTGGTCTTGGCCTTCCAAATCTCGAGCTTGCCTTCTTCCTTGAAGATGCGCGCCATCACCGAGGAGGTGCGCACCATGCCCTTGGCCTTCATGTCGGCGAGGATCTTGTCCGGCAGCGGCTTGTTGGCCTCCGGCGCGAAATCCTTCATCGACGAATCATTGCAGCCGGCGACGCCGATGGCGGCGATCAGGACTCCGGTGCGGGCAAGCTTGGCAAACATCGGTGCGGCTACGTCTCTTCTCTCGGGCCAACGACTCTCGGCATAGCCGGGCCCGCAGGCTGAACACCAGTGGACCGTAAGCCCGTTAACCTTGAAAATTCCTTACCGCAAGCCTTCGTCACAAATCTGGGCAAACCCCTCACGGCAAATCCCATTGAGCCGGATCCGGCGGCATTTTTGTGGCGAAATTGCTCATCTTGCCACAGTTGAACGGTAGGCGGGTCAGAGGCTGCGGCCCATCGCCAGATATTTCTCGCGGCGCTGCTCGCGGAAATCGGTGTTGGCGCCGGCAAAGTCCTTCATCGTCCTGGCGATGAGGTCACCGGTGGAGGCAATCACCGTTTCCGGCGCGCGCTGGGCGCCGCCCATCGGCTCGGGAATGATGGCGTCAATGATCTTCATCTCGAGCAGATCCTGCGCCGTGATCTTCATATTGGTCGCCGCGTCCTTGGAGCGGGTGGTGTCACGCCACAGGATCGAAGCGGCACCCTCCGGCGAGATCACCGAATAGATGGCGTGCTCCAGCATATAGACCCGGTTGGCGGTGGCGATCGCGATGGCCCCGCCGGAACCGCCTTCGCCGATGACCACCGAGATCGACGGCACTTTCAGCGAAAGGCAGGCGGAAGTCGAACGTGCGATCGCTTCGGCCTGGCCGCGCTCCTCGGCGCCGACGCCGGGATAGGCGCCGGCGGTGTCGACCAGCGTCAGAAGCGGGATCTTGAAACGGTCGGCCAGTTCCATGAGGCGCACCGCCTTGCGGTAGCCCTCCGGCCGCACCGAACCGAAATTGTGCTTGATGCGGCTTGCCGTGTCCGAACCCTTTTCCTGGCCGATCACCGCCACCGGCTCGCCGCGGAAGCGGGCGAAGCCGCCGACGATCGCCTGGTCGTCGCCGAAATTGCGGTCGCCGGCCAAGGGCGTGAAATCGGTGAACAGCCCTTTGATGTAGTCGACGCAATGCGGGCGGTCGGGATGGCGCGCGACCTGCACCTTCTGCCAGGGGGTGAGCGCCTTGTAGAGGTCGCGCAACGCGTCGCGCGAACGCTTTTCCAGCCGGCTGATCTCTTCGGCGACATCGACCGCCTCGCCGTTCTCGGCAAGCTTCTTCAGCTCGAGGATCTTGAGCTCCAGATCCTGCACCGGCTTTTCGAAGTCGAGGTAGTTGTACATGCTTGAGCGGACCGATCCGTCGGAAGGCGAAATGGCTGGCGGAACCGCTGAAATGCCGGCTCCGGGCGGTGGAACGTCGCCCTCACATAGCGATATGAGGCCTAGTCGGCAAGCGGATGATGATCGTTGACCAGCCGCACCAGCCGCTCCTCCAGCACATGGGTGTAGATCTGCGTGGTCGAGATGTCGGCATGGCCAAGGAGTTGCTGAACGGCTCTGAGATCGGCGCCGTTCTGCAGGAGATGGCTGGCAAAAGCATGGCGAAGCACATGCGGCGAGATTTTCGCCGCAGCTATCCCCGACCGAGCCGCCAAGTCCTTGAGATCGCGGGCGAAAACCTGCCGGGAAAGATGGCCGCTGTCGGAGGAGGCGGGAAACAGGAACGGGCTCTCGGCAAAGGCCGGGCGCTCGGCCCTTGCGGCAAGCCAGGCGCGCATGGCCGTGCGCGCCTTGGCCGACAGCGGCACCATGCGTTCCTTGTCGCCCTTGCCGCGCACCATGAAGAAGCGGTCGTCACGCAGCGCCACCGTCACCGGGAGGCCGACCAGCTCCGACACGCGCAGGCCCGTGGCGTAGAGCACCTCGACCAGCGCGTGCAGGCGCAAGGCGGCCATCCGGTCGCCATCCGGACCAGCTTCGCCGGCTTCGTGCGCCGCCCGGTCGAGCAGGCGGCCGGTCTCGGCCTCGCTCATCGTCTTCGGCAGCGGCCGGCCCTTGCGAGGGCTGTCCAGCGTGCCGGTCGGGTCGTCGCCGCGCAGGCCCTCGGCGTAGAGGAATTTGAAGAACTGGCGGATCGCCGACAATTTGCGCGCCTGCGATGTCGGCGCGAAGCCACGCGCGGCAATGTCGTCGAGATAGGCGCGGATGTCGGCCGATCCGGCGCCCGCAAGTCCGCCCTTGATCGCTTCGGAAGCGTCCTCGAGATCGCGGCGGTAGGAGGCAAGCGTGTTCTCGGCCGCCCCCCGTTCGGCGCTCATCATTTCGAGGAAGGCTTCGATGCGGGCGGCGCTGTTCATCGGGCCGGGTTTGTCAATTCTTCTTGGGGTTGAGCTTCTCGGCGGGAATGCGGATGCTCATTTCCGCTTTTTTGGGC
>NZ_RZSA01000482.1:0-4906 GCF_003998075.1 Mesorhizobium sp. M2A.F.Ca.ET.037.01.1.1
GCCCTGCAGCGCGCCGAAGCCGAAGACGCCGCCGATCAGGAACGGCCCGAGCGCCGGAAAGATCTTTCCCGACGGGCTGTTGCGGAGTTCGAGCGGCGCGGCCATGGCCCTGGCACTCAGCGCTCCGCTTTCAGCAAAGTCCAGATCCAGCCGACGAAGGTCAGCACCAGGAACGGATAGCCGAGCGCCGGCAGCGGCGACGAGGTGGGCAAAAGCGGCGCGCCCCACAGGATCATCAGCACCGAAACAGTGAAGAGCGCGGCGGCAATGAGCCCCGTGAGCCGCATCCAGAGCGCGAAGGTGGCCTGCGCGCTAACCATGACCAGCCCCGCCGCCCACAGCGCAATGCCGCCGGCATAGGAAGGCACTGAGGCCTGCAGGCCCGCCGCATTGCCGGCCAGAAGCAGGCTTTCGCCGGCGAGGAAAGTCAGGAAGCCGGCCGCGACGAGATCATTGCCGAGCCGCTGGTATTTTATCGTCAGCAGCGCCGCGGCGACGACGATGCCCGCGCCGTCGATGGTCCACAGCGTCTCGCGCAGCGCGTCGCTGCCAACGAAAGTGCCCGCCATGCCCAAAGCGCCGCCAATGGCGAGGCCGATCGCGGCGACGGTGTCCGAGGTGGAGCGCATGTGATGTCTCCCCAAGCCCGGGGAGAGGATACAACGAGGTGGGGAGATGGTGAAGTGTGAAGCCAGCAAGAGGTTACTAGTCCGAAGAGCCAACGATCAAGCGACGGTTGCGTCGCAGCGCGCTGATTCCGATTTCCGTTACGATCGCCGCGCGGCACTCCAGATCGCTAGCGCCTTACCCTACGGCCGGATTGGTGAAGGCGGCCTCGCCTAAGCACAAGGCGCACGCGATGTTGCGTAAAAGACGGCCCTAGCCGCCAAACTTGTCCCTAAGCAGGACATGAATTCGCTTCAAAACCATCAGAAGAGAGAGGAAGAAGTTGATAGCAATTGCGGTTGCCAGCGTTTCCAATATCCGCTGCGTAATGCCGCATGTGAATAGCAGGCTTGTAAGCAAAAAAACGATTACCAGTGACGAAACTATAGTGAATGAAATATTGGAAAAAGACTGCCTTAAAAGCCTATCTCTCAATTCCTTGTTGGCGCCGCGTGAAGAATCAGCAAATGAGTATATCAATACAAGCACGTTAAAGAGAAGTCCCGCAAATATAGCAAAAACAGATACTAGCGTTCCTACGTATGCATCTGGTATCGAAAACCCGAGAGCCCATGCCAGTAACGCCAAAGCTATTGGCGCGCCTAGCATAACCAGGTAATCTGCAACGCTAACTTTATCTGTGCCTTCGTCCTTTAGAGTAGCAAAATGATCGCGTACGATCATTCTAATATCGATTTTGCTAGTCATAGCATTATACCGCCGCGCTTTGCTATTTCGGCGACTATCTCCTTGAATTCTTTGGCAAGGCTGTCCCTAGTTGGATGACCATCGGGTCCAAACTTTACGTCATCAGTGATGTCGAACGAACTATTGATGCTATTTGGCTTTGTGAGATTTATCTTCCGTATTTCGCCACCAACTCGGATCTTGGTGGTAACAACGTCAAACCCATGCTCGCCGAACTCGAAGACATCGTCCAATTCTTTCTGTCCATTGGCAAACGCAATTAGACCGTCCTTCTTGAAGAGACCGTTCGAAGGACGAACGGAATAAGAGAACACGCCCGGGTACGCCTTTTTTATCCCCCCAAAAGCATCAGCAATATCCGCCGGTATCTCATGCTTCTCAACAGTTATTTCTTATACACTCCCTGTTTTCAAATATTCCTTAAGAGCATCCGCGAGTGTCATACTTCTTACGTGAAGGCGATAGTCTGGGTAATATTTCTGTAGCTGGCCAGCGATTGCGCCCTCAAACAGACTCTTTACGCCATTCAAACCAGATTGCTGCAAACACAGGATTCCTCGGGTTTCATTTGGAGGCAGCTCGAGGTGAAAATAAAATGGCGAGGGCAGCGATTCGGTCTTCTTTTTCTTGTAGGTGGTTTTGCCGCTGTCGGCGTCGATGATGTCTGACGCCTGGCCATAGTCGCCAGCAAAGACCATGCCCGTCAAGGCGCCGGTGTTGGCTGGCTTGTCCAAGACCACTTTGAAGGTCTTCTGAAAGTGAGCGACCTTGCTATATGTGACCATCTTCTGGAGATACTTCAGAATCGTATCTCGAAGGTCGGCCGTCCCGTCGAATGAACCAAATTTCAGGTTCTGCTTTGACGAGGCATTGAGTTTGCGCACCTCTACTAGATACGCCACAACCTTGCATCGCGGCATTATTCCCTCCCCCGTTCGAGAGGGAAAATAACTGAGTCATTCTACGCTGTCGTCAGGGAATTTGGTCTTTTATACAGGTATGCGCGCGACACGACCCTTTATCTCTGTCGGGTTTTCACCGGCCATTGCCAGTTATCCCCAGAAAGCCCGTCGTACCCGCGAATCGCGGGTCGGGACTCTTGTGTTAATTGATCGAGTCACCTTTCAATTCCGGCTCCAGCGCGATGGAGGGGAGTGATTCGACCCTTGCAAAGCGATCACACTCCCGCCCCACCGGGCGTCGCTGGATGGCGCATCCCGCTGCGGGTGCCTTCTTCCCCGAGCCATCCGGGGAAGTCGTGGTGGGGGCGGCTTGGTAGCTGGTCCGGGCTTCCGACCTTGGGTCCAGTGGGTTCGAATCCCACCGCCTCCACCGACTCAAGATGTAACCAGTTTGGTTACATCCCGTAAATACGTTTGCGCATAGTCGGGACAAATTGTCCCCCGGCCAGAATTGCCGGCCTTTCGGCAGATTTCATGACTATTCGGCCATATCTCAACCGGCACCGATGTAGCCTTGCACATCTACTATTGCAGCCGTGTGATAGGGATTGGTGTGTCAGGGAAGCGTAGCAAGACAGTTACGTGCCCGCTCCACCGAGCAAGCTCAGAGCCGCGCAGCCGGTCCTCACTGCCTGCGGGCAACTCTCCTGCTAGAAGCCCGCGGTCGATTCGCGGGGCCGACATTTTAAATGCTGCACGACAAAACGATCGCCGGGGCCCTCAATCCCCCATCTTCAGCGCCTGGATAAACGCTTCCTGGGGAATATCCACCTTCCCAAACTGCCGCATCCGTTTCTTGCCCTCTTTCTGCTTGTCCAGCAGCTTGCGCTTGCGGGTCACGTCGCCGCCGTAGCATTTGGCGGTGACGTCCTTGCGCAGCGCCGAGACGGTCTCGCGGGCGATGATGCGGCCGCCGATGGCCGCCTGGATCGGGATCTTGAACAGATGCTGCGGGATCAGCTCCTTCAGCTTCTCGCACATCTGGCGCCCGCGCTTTTCCGCCGCCGAGCGGTGCACCAGCATGGATAAAGCGTCGACCGGCTCGTCATTGACCAGGATCGACATCTTCACAAGGTCGCCCTCGCGATAGTCGGTCAAATGATAGTCGAAGGAGGCGTAGCCCTTTGAGATCGACTTCAGCCGGTCGTAGAAATCGAACACCACCTCGTTGAGCGGCAGGTCGTAGGTCAGCATGGCGCGTTTTCCCACATAGGAGAGATCGGCCTGGATGCCGCGCCTGTCCTGGCAGAGTTTCAGGATGCCGCCGAGATAGTCGTCGGGGGTCAGGATCGTGGCGCGGATCCACGGCTCCTCGATCGAGGCGATCTTGACCACGTCGGGCATGTCGGCCGGGTTGTGCAACTCCTTCACCGTGCCGTCGATGAGGTTCATGCGGTAGACGACGGAGGGCGCGGTGGCGATGAGGTCGAGGTTGAACTCGCGCTCCAGCCGCTCCTGGATGATCTCCAGATGCAACAGCCCGAGGAAGCCGCAGCGGAAGCCGAAGCCGAGCGCGGCCGAGGTCTCCATTTCATAGGAGAAGCTGGCGTCGTTGAGGCGCAGCTTGCCGACGGCGGCGCGCAGGTCCTCGAAATCGGCGGCGTCGACCGGGAACAGGCCGCAGAACACCACCGGCTGCGCCGGCTTGAAGCCTGGCAGCGCCTTCTGCGTCGGGCGGCGGTCCTCGGTGATGGTGTCACCGACGCGGGTGTCGGCCACTTCCTTGATAGAGCCGGTGAAGAAGCCGAACTCGCCGGGGCCGAGCTCGTCGACATTGACGCGGGCCGGCTTGAACACGCCGGTGCGTTCGACGAGATATTTCGCGCCGGTGCCCATCATGCGGATGGTCTGGCCCTTCTTCATCACGCCGTCGATGATGCGCACCAGAACGATGACGCCGAGATAGGCGTCGTACCAGGAGTCGACCAGCATGGCTTTCAGGGGTGCTGCGATGTCACCCTCGCGCGGCGGCGGCAATTGGTGGACGATCGCCTCCAGCACGTCCGGCACGCCAAGGCCGGTCTTGGCCGAGATCAGCACGGCGTTGGAGGCGTCGAGGCCGATCACCTCCTCCACCTGCTCGCGGATGCGCTCGGGCTCGGCCGCCGGCAGGTCGACCTTGTTCAGCACCACGACGATCTCGTGGTTGTTGTCGATGGCCTGGTAGACATTGGCGAGCGTCTGCGCCTCGACGCCCTGGCTTGCGTCCACCACCAGCAGCGACCCCTCGCAGGCGGCGAGCGAACGCGACACCTCATAGGCGAAGTCGACATGCCCGGGCGTGTCGATGAGGTTCAGCACATAGTCCTCGCCATTCTTGGCGCGGTAGTTGAGCCTCACGGTCTGGGCCTTGATGGTGATGCCGCGCTCGCGCTCGATATCCATCGAGTCCAGCACCTGCTCCTTCATGTCGCGCTCCTCCAGCGCGCCGGTGAGCTGGATCAGCCGGTCGGCAAGCGTGGATTTGCCATGGTCGATATGGGCGACGATGGAGAAATTGCGGATGTGGTCGAGCGGCGTCGTCATGCGGCGCGCTTTAGCAGGGGCGGGGTTGAGGGGCAAGCGGCGGG
>NZ_RZSA01000483.1:0-4895 GCF_003998075.1 Mesorhizobium sp. M2A.F.Ca.ET.037.01.1.1
CTTTGAGACCTGAGGCGAGGCGGTCGGCAAGGCCGTGGATGCGACCGGCAATCGCCTGGAGGCCGGCAGGGCCATGCCAGATCGCATAGGCCGCGGCCATATTGGCCAGCAGCGCCTGCGCGGTGCAGATGTTGGAGGTGGCCTTGTCGCGGCGGATGTGCTGCTCACGCGTCTGCAGCGCCAGCCGGTAGCCGGGGCGGCCCTTGGTGTCGGTCGACTGGCCGACGAGGCGGCCGGGCATCAGACGGGTCAGCTTGTCGGAAACGGCGCAATAAGCGGCATGCGGGCCGCCGAAACCCATCGGCACGCCGAAGCGCTGCATCGGACCGACCGCGATGTCGGCGCCGAGCTTTGCCGGCGCATCCGTCAGCGTCAGCGCCAGCGGATCGGCGATGAAGACGACCAGCGCGCCGGCGGCGCGGGCCTTCTCGATCGCCGCCTTGTGATCGCCATAGACGCCCAACGTGTCCGGCCAGGAGACGAGCAGGGCGGCGGTGTTGTCGTCGATCGTCTCGCCATCGACCTCGATGCCGAGCGGCTCGGCGCGGGTGCGCACGACGTCCAGCGTCTGCGGGTGCGGGGTGCCTGCAAGCGCCACCTTGGTGCGCTTGTCGCGATGATGGCGCAGCGCGATGCCGACGGCCTCGGCAACGGCGGTCGCTTCATCGAGCAGCGAAGCCGACGCCACCGGCAGGCCGGTGAGCTCGGTGACCAGGGTCTGGAAGTTGAACAGCATTTCCAACCGGCCCTGGCTGATCTCGGCCTGGTAGGGCGTGTAGGCCGTGTACCAGGCCGGATTCTCGAACAGGTTGCGCTGGATGACCGGCGGCACGAAGACGCCGTGATAACCGGCGCCTATGAAGCTCTTCAGCACCGTGTTCTTCGCCATCATCGCCGACAATTCGGCCAGCGCTTCGGCTTCGCTCGCCGGAGCGGGCAGGTCGAGTGGCCGATCGAGGCGGATCGACTTCGGCACGGCCTGGCTGATCAGCGTTTCGACGGATGGAACGCCGATGGCGGCGAGCATCGCCCTGACGTCGTTGACGGAGGGACCGATATGGCGGGCCGAGAAAGGAGCAGGTGCTGCGGTCATTTCCAAGATCCTGTTGTCAGCCGATATGGGCTTTGTAGGCGGCCTCATCCATGAGGCTGTCGAGTTGACCTTCGTCGGAAAGCTTCATCTTCCAGAGCCAGCCGTCGCCGGTCGCCGCCGAATTGACCAGCGAAGGGTCGGCCGACAGTGAGCCGTTGGCCTCGGTAATCTCGCCGTCGACCGGCGCGTAAACGTCCGAAGCCGCCTTCACGGATTCGACGACGACGGCGGTATCGCCCTTGGCGAGCTTGCGGCCAATTTCCGGCAGCTCGACGAAAACGAGATCGCCGAGCTGTTCCTGCGCATAGTCGGTGATGCCGACAGTGGCGACGCCGCCTTCGACGCGGAGCCATTCATGGTCTTCAGTGAAATAGGTCTTTGCCATCTGGAGATCATCCTTTGCGGTAGCGGTGTGGGGTGAAGGGCAGGGACGTGACGTCGATCGGGATCTTCGTCCCGCGGACATCGGCGAAGAGTTTCGTGCCGGCCTTGGCCAGCGCGATGTTGACGTAGCCCATGGCGACCGGGTGGCCGGTCGAAGGGCCGAAGCCGCCTGATGTGACGTGGCCGGCCGGATTGCCGCCGGCATCGACGAGCGTCGCGCCCGCGCGCACCGGCTGGCGCCCGTCGGGCTTCAGGCCGACGCGTTTCTGCGACGGCCCGCGATCGAGGATCGAGCGCAGCGCGTCGGCGCCGATGAAATGGGCGGCGCGGACTTCCTTGGGGATCGCCCACATCAGGCCGGCGCTTGCCGGGTCGATCCCGGGCGTCAGGTCCTGGCCATGCAGGCAGAGCCCGGCCTCGAGGCGCAGGCTGTCGCGGGCGGCAAGGCCGATCCATTGCACGCGCTCGTCTTCCAGGAGTTTGGCGACCAAATCCCGCGCGTCCTTCTCCGGCAGGCCAACCTCGAAACCGTCCTCGCCGGTGTAGCCGGACCGGCTCATGAACCAGTTCTGGCGCGGCTCGATGCCATGCATGAAGAGCAGCGAGCCGGTCTCGATGCCGGCCCGTGCCAAAGCCACCCAGGCATCCGGACCCTGAATCGCCAGGAAGACGCGGTCGAGCGGCTCGACCGTGGCGTCGAAATCGGCGGAGAGCGTGCGCAGATGCTTCTCGTCCTCGATGGCGTTGCCGGCATTGGCCACGACCATGAACCGGTCGTCGCCAAGGCGCGTGACGATCAGGTCGTCGATAATGCCGGCAGCCTCGTTGAGGAAAAAGGTGTATTTGGACTGCGAGATGTCCAGCGCGCCGGCATCAAGCGGGCAGGCCCGGTTCAACAGCGCCGCGGCGCCCGGACCGTCGACTTCGAACAGCTTCATATGCGAGATGTCGAACAGCCCGGCATGCTCGCGCGTGTGCAGGTGCTCCTTCATCACGCCGGGCGGATAGGTGAGCGGCATCGACCAGCCGGCAAAAGCGCCGAAGCGCGCGCCCGCGGCCTGATGCAAATCCTCGAGGGGTAGGTGCCTGGTGTCTTCGCCTGTCATGTCTTCTCCAGAGTCGCACGCAATCGACCGCCATTGGCGGCCTGTTCCGTGCCCCTCTGTCTGAAGCCTGAGAGACTCGCGCCCCGTAACTCTGTCGGCAGCGCTTACACCTTCGGCGCGGGGCCAGGCCCCGACTTTCCAGAGTTGTCTTTCCCGTCAACGGTTCTTTTGCCTGAGAGATTTCGGGCGATTTCCCCTTCGGCGACAGCTTGCGCTGCTCTCTCCCGCAAACAGGTGGGACTCACAAACCGAGCCCCCGACGCGCCATCCATAGCTCGTTGGCGACACCTTGTCACCTCCCAGCGACATCAAAGGTGCGCCGATATTCAGGTGAGGCCGGCCTGACGTGAATCTCAACAAGGCGCGGCCGGCAAGGCTTCGCTAACCACACCATTTGCCGGTTTCTCAAGACACCGCTGATAAACCTGACGGGATAACGCCGGCAAAAGGCGACGGGCAGGGACGGCAGATGGGCGAATTGATCATGAGCGGTCCGGTGGCGGGGCTGACGTCGAAGAACAAGATCACGGCCGAGGACGTGGCAATGCTGCGGCGCGAGGTATTCGCCGACGGCGTGGTGACGCGGGGCGAGGCGGAGGCGCTGTTCGCGCTCGACCAGACGGCGCGTGACAAATGCGGCGAATGGGCACCGTTCTTCGTCGAGGCGGTGACCGACTACATCGTCCACCAGGAAAAGCCGGAAGGCTATATCTCGGAGGAGAATGCCGACTGGCTGGTCCGCACCGTCTCGCGTGACGGCATGGTCGACAGCCGCACGGAACTCGAGCTGCTGGTGCATGTGCTGGAGGAAGCCAAATCCTCGCCCGGCCAGCTTTCGGCCTACGCGCTGGAGCAGGTCGCGCATGCGGTGATCGACGGCAAGGGGCCGTTGATGATCGGCGGCGAGCTGGTTCCGGGCTTGATCGCCAAGGCCGAGGTCGATCTCCTGCACCGCATCCTCCATGCCTTTGGCGGCGACGGCAACATCGCCATTACCAAGGCCGAGGCAGAGGTGCTGTTCAGGATCAATGACCGAACGGCGGCCGCAGACAATGATCCGTCCTGGAACGAGCTCTTCGTCAAGGCGATCGCCAACTATGTCATGTGCTCGGCCGGCTACGAGCCGCCGACGCGCGAAGCGGCGCTGCGCCATGAAAACTTCCTTGACGAGGCAGGCCCGGCGCTCGGTGGGTTCTTCAGCCGGATGGTGTCGGGCGGATTCGCCGCGGTCCTCGAAGCCTATCATTCTCCCGGCGATATCGAGGCCGAATGGGAAGCCAGGAACCGGGCCGCCGAGGCGCTTGCCCGCCGTGCCGAGACCATCGTTGCCGACGAAGCCAAATGGCTGGCCGAGCGCATCGACGGCGGCCAGCGGCCGCTGCGCGACAACGAGCGCGCGCTGCTGACGCTGATCAGGCACGCTTCGCCGGAAATCCATCCGGCGCTGAAGCCGCTGCTGGATAAAGTCGCTTAGGCGCTCTTAAATCGTCTTACAAAGGATGATGTTGGAATGGCCTTCGGGCCATCCGGTGAGTTCGGCGATGCGCTCGAAACCGGCCTTTTCGTACAAGCCCGGCGCCTGGAAGTCGTGGGTCGAAACCCATATCCGCAGGGAGCCGCGCGCAGCGGCCTCCGCGACAAAGGCATCAAGCAGCTTCCTGCCGTGGCCAAGGCCGCGATAAGTTTCGTCGACCCACATCAGCGTGAGCTCGGCGATGCCGGCCCAGGAATGACCGGCGGCGATCCCGACGACGCGCCCTTGCTCATCCCGCAAGGCAAAGGTGAGGGCACGGTCGTCGTCACGACCGGTCAGCCGTCGGTTGTCGTCATGCAGACGCTCCTCGACGGCATCAAGCTCGGCGGACGGCAGATCGTGCTCGGCCCGCAGGCGAGGGATCATCAAATCCCGCCATACCAGTCGTAGCCATTATCCTCCCAATAGCCGCCGCGGCCGCCGCCGATAGTGGCGAAACTGTCGACCAGCTCGATCTTAGAAATGTATTTTGGCATCTTGTAGCCGAGCTGGCGCTCGACCCGGACGCGCAGCGGCGCGCCGTTCTCGACCGGGAGCGGCTTGCCGTTGAGACCGTAGGCCAAAATGGTCTGCGGATGGCGGGCATCGATCAGGTCGATGGTGCCGTAATATTTGATGTCGCCGGACAGGCTCTGCTCGATCGTGTCGAGGCAGTGGAACATGACGTAGCGCGCCTGCGGCTTGACCACCGCCTGGTCGAGCACCAGCGACAGCGGCGTGCCGGTCCATTTGGCGATGCAGCTCCAGCCTTCGACACAGTCATGGCGGGGGGTCTTGG
>NZ_RZSA01000484.1:0-4888 GCF_003998075.1 Mesorhizobium sp. M2A.F.Ca.ET.037.01.1.1
AGATCGAGCGCTCCGAGCGAAGCCTCGACATCGGCCACAGCCTTGGCGAGGATGAAATTGGCGACGAGATCGCCCTTTTCGGCATGCTCGAAAACCTTCGGCGCGAAGCCGCCGAAATCGCCGGGCTTGGCGTTGGTGGTGAATTCGACCACGTCTTCCGGATTGTTGCGGAAGACCGCGAGCATGGCGTCGGTCAAGGGCGAGCCCGGACGGATGCCGTCATAGGCAAGCAGCGTCTGTTCCAGCAGGTCGCGGCCGATGCGGGCGCCGCTGCCCTGGTCGCCGACCTGGAAGCCCCAGCCGCCGATGGCGCGGGACTTGCCCTCTTTACGCGCCATATAGGCGGTGCCTGTCCCCAGGATGGCCATGGCGCCGTCACCGGAGCCGACCGCCCCCTCGAGCGCGATCTCGGCATCGGTTTCGACGCGGCTTCGGCTGAAGGGCAGGATTGCTTCGAGCTGCTGCCGGTAGGTGCCGACATTGGCGCCGGCCAACCCGAGAATGGCCGGTGTTTGCGGGATCAAATCCGGATCCGCGCCAGCCGCAAGGAAAGCCTGCCTGGCCGCTTCGATGATGTTGGCGCGGGCGCCGGTGAGATCGGTGCGGATGTTGGCGGCGCCGCTCTTGGCGCGGCCGACGACAACGCCGTCGACGGTCGCAAGGGCCGCCCTGCAGCTGGTGCCGCCGCCATCGATGCCAAGCACGAATTTCACGCGATTTCTCCTCGGGGCCGGATAATACCAATAAAATACCAATAGCCAAGAGTTAATTTCGGTTCAAAAAAGATTAAGCCGTATTTTATTGAAAAATCACGTTAATTTGCCGGAAAGCGAGTTCCGCCACCTGAAATTCGTTAATGCGTGTGGACAAGTGGTATTTTTTTGGTATTGTTCGTTCAGGTCGGAGGAAAATGGATGGCCGAGACGCGCACGGAAGCGCTTCACCAGAATGCCGAGGGGCTGGATGTCGAGGCCCCGGAAGCCATTCTGGCGTTCCTGGCCAACGCCCAGATCGAGGCCGCCAAGGCCGTGCACGGCGCCATTCCGGCGATCGCCGCCGCCGCCGAACTCATCGCGAAGCAGTTGAAGAGTGGCGGGAAACTTGCCTATGCGGCGGCCGGCAGTTCCGGCCTGATGGCGGTGGCCGACGCGCTGGAATTGCCTGGCACCTTCGGCATCGCCCGCGACCGGATCGCCATCCTGATCGCCGGCGGCGACAATGCCTTCCGCACGCTGGCAGGCGGCCCCGAGGACGACACCGAGGAAGCTTCGTCGGCTGTTGCCGCGGCCGCCATCGGCAAGGGCGACTGCCTGATCGCCATCTCCGCAAGCGGCTCCACCCCCTATGCGGTCCAGGCGCTGCAGGACGCACGCAGCCGCGGCGCGGCGACCATCGCCATCGCCAACAACCGGGGCGCCGCGCTGTTCAAGCAGGCCGATGTCGCCATCCTGCTCGAAACGCCACCGGAGCTGATCGCCGGCTCGACGCGCATGGGCGCGGGCACCGCGCAGAAGATCGCGCTCAACATGCTGTCGACGCTTGCCGCCATCCATCTTGGCCATGTCCATGACGGCTACATGGTCAATCTCACCGCCGACAACATCAAGCTGCGCGACCGCGCCGTGCGCATGGTCGCGGCCATCAGCGGCAAGAGCCGCGACGACGCCGCCCGCTTGCTCGAGAAGAGCGGGGGCGTGGTCAAGACCGCCATTCTGCTCGCCGCGGGCGCGGCAAACGCCGATGCGGCCGAGAAGATACTGGAAGGAACCGGCCAAAAGCTTCGGCCGGCGCTTTCCGAGATCGAGGGGAGCAAGGGGCGCTGAGCCTCTGTTCTCATCAAAACCGAACCTGAAAAAGGTCAACAGGGAGACTGAAGATGAAGACCAAACTACTGACGGCCCTTCTGCTCGGCACAAGCATCCTCGGCACGGGCATCCTCGGCACCACCGGGATGGCTCTGGCCGAGGACGTGACGCTCAACATCGAAAGCTGGCGCGGCGACGACCTGACCATCTGGAAGGACAAGCTGATCCCGGCCTTCGAAGCCAAGAACCCCGGCATCAAGGTGGTGTTCGCGCCTTCGGCTCCGACCGAGTATGACGCAGCGCTCGGCGCCAAGCTCGCCGCCGGCTCGGCCGGCGACCTGATCACCTGCCGCCCCTTCGACAAGTCGCTCGAGCTGTTCAAGAAGGGCAACCTCGCCGACATCTCCTCGCTGCCCGGCATGGAGAACTTCTCGCCCGTCGCCAAGGCCGCCTGGCAGACCGATGACGGCAAGTCGAGCTTCTGCGTGCCGATGGCTTCGGTCATCCACGGCTTCATCTACAACAAGGACGCCTTCGACAAGCTCGGCCTCAAGGTGCCGACCACCAACGAAGAGTTCTACGCCGTGCTCGACAAGATCAAGGCCGACGGCACCTACATCCCGATGGCGATGGGCACCAAGGATCTCTGGGAAGCCGCGACCATGGGCTACCAGAATATCGGCCCGAACTACTGGAAGGGCGAGGAAGGCCGCGCGGCCCTGATCAAGGGCGAGCAGAAGCTGACCGATGCCGACTGGGTCGAGCCCTACAAGGAACTGGCCAAGTGGAAGCCCTATCTGGGCGACGGCTTCGAGGCCCAGACCTACCCGGACAGCCAGAACCTGTTCACGCTCGGCCGCGCCGCCATCTACCCGGCCGGCTCGTGGGAGATCGGCCTGTTCAACACACAGGCGCAGTTCAAGATGGGCGCCTTCCCGCCGCCGGTGCAGAAGGCCGGCGATACCTGCTACATCTCCGACCATACCGATATCGGCATGGGCCTGAACGCGGCATCGAAGCATCCGGAAGAGGCCAAGAAGTTCCTGTCCTGGGTCGCTTCGCCTGATTTCGCCACCATCTATGCCAACGCGCTGCCGGGCTTCTTCAGCCTGAACTCGACGCCGGTGAAGATGGAAGACCCGCTGGCGCAGGAATTCGTCTCCTGGCGCGGCAAGTGCAAGTCGACGATCCGCTCGACCTACCAGATCCTGTCGCGCGGCACGCCGAACCTCGAGAACGAGACCTGGGTTGAATCGGCCAACGTGATCAACGGCACCGACACGCCGGAGGCCGCGGCCAAGAAGCTGCAGGACGGCCTCGACAGCTGGTACAAGCCGGCGAAGTAAAGTCGCAGGCAACGGGCCGGCCGGGAACATGCCCGGCCGGCATTCGAACAGCTGTTAGATAGCGATTGTCGGCGCAGCCTCCCGGTCTTACCCTCGATCTCGCGGGGAAAACGGAGCCGATCTGTCGCTGGCCTTGTCTTACCCCCAGAGGGGACAGCCAGGCCGTGCATCGAGGCATCAGCTAGCATCACCGAACTGGAACCCAGAGACGGCGGGGAACCGAACTCATGGACACCGAGACCATGGCTGCAGAAACGCGAGCGAAAAGACCCATACGCTGGCATGTCGGCGTCTTCCTGGCGCCGGCGGTGCTGGTCTACACCGCCTTCATGATCCTGCCGCTGTTCGGCACGCTGCAGCTCTCGCTGTTCCGCAACATCGAGCAGTCCCAGGTGTTTGTCGGCCTCGGCAATTTCCGCACGCTGTTCGGCGATCCGAACTGGTCGGTGAATTTCTGGAATGCGCTCAGGAACAATGTCTGGTTCTTCATCATCCACATGCTGGTGCAGAACCCGATCGGCATCCTGCTGGCAGCGCTGCTTTCCAGCCCCCGGCTGCGCTTCACCGCCTTCTATCGCACGGCGATCTTCGTGCCGACGATCCTGTCCTTCGTCATCGTCGGCTTCGCCTGGAAGCTGATCCTGTCGCCGATCTGGGGCGTGGCACCGCATCTGATGGATTTTGTCGGCTTGAAGAGCTTCTTCACGCCCTGGCTCGGCAAGGAGCAATACGCGCTGACCGCGCTCAGCCTGGTGTCGGTGTGGCAGTTCGTCGGCATCCCGATGATGCTGATCTACGCAGCGCTGCTGTCGATCCCGGACGAGGTGATCGAGGCGGCCGAATGCGACGGCATCACCGGCATGGCGCAGTTCTGGAAGATCAAGCTGCCGCTGATCCTGCCCTCGATCGGCATCATCTCGATCCTGACCTTCGTCGGCAATTTCAACGCCTTCGACCTGATCTACACCGCGCAGGGCGCGCTCGCCGGGCCGAACTATTCGACCGACATTCTCGGCACCTTCCTCTACCGCGCCTTCTTCGGCTTCCAGCTGCAGGTCGGCGATCCGAATATGGGCGCCGCGATCGCCACGATCATGTTCCTAATCATCCTCGCCGGCGTCTGCGTCTACCTGTTCCTCGTGCAGACGCGCCTGCGTCGCTACCAGTTCTGAGGCGCGCCATGAGCCTAGCCACCCGTTCCCTGCCCCGCACCATCGGCGCGCACGCGATCCTTATCACCTACACGGTGATCGCGCTGTTCCCGGTGATCCTGGTGGTGATGAATTCGTTCAAATCGCGCGCGGGCATCTTCGGCGCGCCGCTGACGCCGCCGACACCGAAGACCTTCGACCTGATCGGCTACACCACCGTGTTCGGCCAGGGCGATTTCTTCCACTATTTCCAGAACAGCCTCGTCGTCACTGTCGCCTCGCTGTTCTTCGTGCTTCTGTTCGGCGCGATGGCCGCCTTCGCGCTGTCGGAATACCGCTTCCGCGGCAACACGCTGATGGGGCTTTACCTGGCGCTCGGCATCATGATCCCGATCCGGCTCGGCACCGTCGCCATCCTGCAACTGATGGTGGCGAGCGGGCTGGTGAACACGCTGACGGCGCTGATCCTGGTCTACACCGCGCAGGGCCTGCCGCTGGCGATCTTCATCCTGTCGGAATTCATGAAGCAGGTGTCAAACGACCTGAAGAACGCCGGACGTATCGACGGGCTGTCGGAATATACGAT
>NZ_RZSA01000485.1:0-4883 GCF_003998075.1 Mesorhizobium sp. M2A.F.Ca.ET.037.01.1.1
GTGGCCGCGCGTGGTGAAGAAGGTGCGCTCGCCATCAGGATGGGTCATGCCGACCGACAATGTGGTGCCTTCGGGACGAACCGGCCATTTCTTCGCGCGGTGCCCGAACGCCTCGCGCAGCCAGCGGCCGAACTGGTCGTCGCCGAGATTGGCGGCGATCTCGAAGTCGATGCCCAGCGCCTGCCAGGCAAGCGCGGTGTTGCCGGCCTGGCCGCCGACGCGCAAATCGTCATGATCGACGACGGTCTCGGTGCCGGCCTTCGGCCACGGCGCGACCGGGCCGACGATCAGGTCGACATTGACGTTGCCGATCACCGCGAGCGGCCGCATCATTCGCTCCGGGTGATCTTGGTGGTGCGCACCGGCGTTCCGGCATTCTCGACGCGGCTGTCGGCGAAGGCGATCATCAGGCGCTGCGCAACCGGCAGCATGGCGAAGATCGCCGCCAGTCCGGAGGCGGGTTTGAAGACCAGGGTCACGGCGCCCGCGACCGGCGGCTTGCCCGAAGCCTCGAACACGATCAGCGGCGCGCCGGTCTCGACGACGGACAGGGCCATCGCGGTGACGAGGTCGGCGGTCGGATCGTTGCCTCGGAAAAGGACGACACCGATCTTCGGCCCGAGCATTTCCATCGGCCCGTGGCGAAGCTGGCCGCCCTCGAGGGAAAAGCAGGGCAGGCGCGACAGTTCGGTGAAGCCGAGCGCAAGCGCTTCAGCCACGCCTTGCAGCTTGCGGCCGGAGGTGACGATGGTCGCGACCTTGCTCAGCGCCGCCAAGGCTGCATCGATCTCGACCGTTTCAGGCGCCTTGAGCGCTGCGAGCGCGGCGGCGGGGTCTTCGCCAAGCGCTGCGAGGATCGCCAGATGTAGCGCGAAGGTCACTGTCAGGCTGCGGGTCGCGGCAAAGGCGAGCTCGGTGCCGCCGGCGCCAACGAGACAAGGGACCGTGCGGCCAAGGAACGAGCCGGCCTCCAGCGTCAGCCCGAAGGTGTCGGCCTGCGAAACCGCTTCGGAGAACCAGCGCAGCACCTCGGCGCTTTCGCCGGACTGCGAGGTCACGATCACCGACTTGCCGGCAAGCGGCAATGGCTGCCCGAGCTGCTCCGACAGCGGCAGCGCGATGGCGTCGATGCCATGCGCGCGATAGAGCGGCTCGATGGCGCGAGCGACGGCATGCGAGGCGCCCATGCCGAGCAGGACGAGGCGGCCGGTGTTCCTGATCGAAGCGGCGACCTTGGCGGCTGCCTCCCGATTGCTCTCGAACGAGGCGAGCGCATCCTCATGCTGGCGCGCCATCTCGCGGTCGATCGCAAGCAGGCCGGATGGACGTGGTCTTTGAGCAGTCATCATTATCCTTTCACGCCGCCGCTGGTGAGGCCCGAGATCAGCGCGCGCTGCATGACGAGGCCGATCAGCACGGGCGGCAAGGCCGCAAGCACGCCGGCGGTGGCGATCAGTCCGTAATCGGAGACACGGCCGCCGGCGAGATCGGCGATGGCGACGGTCAGTGTCTTTGCCCGCTGATCGGAGGTGAAGAGCAGGGCATAGAAGAACTCGTCCCAGGCGAGCAGCACGGCAAACAGCGCCGATGTCGCGACCACAGGCGCCGCCAGCGGCAAGGTTATGATGCGCCAGGTCTGGAGCAGCCCCGCTCCGTCGATCATCGCCGCGGCCTCGATCTCGCGCGGGATGGAATCGAAACCCGATTTCATCAGCCAGGTGGTGAAGGGCGCCAGGATGGTCAGATAGATCAGCGCCAGGCCGAAGACGTTGTTGAGCAGGCCGAGCCAGGACAGGCCTATATAGAGCGGCACGGAGAGCGCCACCGGCGGCAGCATATAGGTGGCGATCACCATCGACAGCGACCAGCCGACCGAAGGCGTGCGCGAGACGGCCCAGCCGGCCGGCACGGCAAGGACGATCGCAGCCAGGGTCGCCATGCCGGCGACTTCCAGGCTGTTGCGCAACGACGACGTGAAGGCCGCGCCGGCGCTGTTTTCGGCCGTCGACAGGAGTTGCGCGTAGCGCGAGAAGTCGGCCGCCTGCGGCCACCAGCGTAGCGGCTTGGCGGCGAGGTCGGCCGCCGGCGATATGCTCATGACGAAGAGCCAGGCGAGCGGGGCCAGGATCACGGCGGCAAGCAGGAGGGCGCAAACGTAGACGAAGGCGGTGAAAACCGGGTTCTTGCGTTCCATCAGGTAGCGCTCCCCGCGGTCTTCCTCACCAGCGCCGCATAGGCAACGGCGAGAACGGTGACGAGCAAGGTGACGATCAGCGCCAGCGATGCGCCGGAGCCGGCGCGCTGGAAGGAGAAGGCCTCCTGATAGACGAGGATCGATAGCGAGCGCGTGCTGTTGGCCGGACCGCCGCGGGTCATGACCCAGATGATGTCGAAGACCTTGAAGGCCTCGATGGTGCGCAGCACCAGCGCCACCATCAGCGGGCCGGCGAGATAGGGCAGGATGACGAAGCGGAAGCGGTTGAACGGCCCGGCGCCGTCGACAAGCGCTGCGGCGGTGATGTCGCGCGGCACGGCCTGCAGGGCGGCGAGCGCAATCAGCGCCACAAGCGGAAAATTCTTCCAGCAGTCGGCGACGATCAGCGCCGCAAGCGCCGTGCCCGGTTCGCCCAGCCAGGAGCGATAGTCGTCGATCAGGTGGAGCTGCGTCAGCGCCGCATTCAGCGCGCCATATTCCGGATTGTAGATCAGCCGCCAGAGCGTGGCGTTGACGACGGTGGGCAGCGCCCAGGGCAGGATCATCAGCCCGCGCAGCACGGCGCGGCCACGGAATTCTTGGTTGAGCAGAAGGGCCGCCAGCACGCCAAGCACCATCTCGGCGGCGACCGAGACGACCGCGAACCAGGTGGTGGTCGAGAGCGTGCGCGTGAAGTTCGAACTCGTCAGCATTTTGGTGTAGTTGTCGAAGCCGACGTAATTGCCTGCCGTGCCGACCAGCTGGGCGTCGGTGAAGGAAAGCCTGACCGTATCAACCAATGGCCAGCCGATGACGGCGACCATGATCACCAGCAGCGGCAGCATCAACAGCCACGCGCGAGTCGTCATCCAGGTGCCTGACATCAGAGGCGCCTCTTTTCCTTCATCCGGTCAGAAATAGCACGGGCGGCGCTCGTGGATGAGGCCGCCCGCGTCGAGGAACGCCAGATCAGAGGCCGCTGTTTTCGGCGGCGGTCTTGAGCGCGTCTTCCGGCGTCGTCTGGCCAAGCAGCGATTCCTGGATCGCCTGCTGCAGGGCCGTCGACAGCTGCTGGTATTTCGGCGTGGTCGGGCGCGGATACATGGCGGCGAGACCGAGCTTGGCGGCGGCGATCAGCTCTTCCTGGCCCTTGGTGACGGCCGGATCGTCATAGGACGAGGCCCAGATCGGCAGAGAGAGCTTGGCATACTGGTTCTGCGTCGCCTGCGAGGTCATGAACTCGATGTATTTCCAGGCTTCGTCCGGGTGCTTCGACACCGCCGTGATGCCAAGACCCATCGAGCCGTTGACGGCCGAGACCTCGCTGGTGCCGGCGACGCCGGGCGCCGGCACGACGCCGACCTTGCCGGCGACCTTGGAGTCCTTCGGATCGTTGGCCATGTTGTACATGTAGGTCCAGTTCAGCGCGAAGGCCGCGTCGCCGTTCTCGAACACCTTGCGGACGTCCTCTTCAAGGAATTCCTTGGAGTTCGGATTGGTGAGGCCCGATTTGTAGCTGTCGACCATGTATTTCAGCGCCGATAAGCCACCGCCATTCTGGAAGTCGGGCTTGCCGTCCTTTAGGAAGTCGCCGCCATAGGCGCTGACCAGCGTGGTGTAGTCGCAGACAGCGGCTTCAGCCTGTGACCAGCTCCAGGCGATCGGCGTCTTCAGCAGCCCCTTGTCCTGGATGATCTTGGCCTGCTGGCCGAGTTCTTCCCAGGTCTTCGGCGGCGCCTTGATGCCGGCCTTTTCCAGGATTTCCTTGTTGTAGAACAGGTATTTGGTGTCGAGGATCCACGGCATGCCATAGTACTTCCCGTCATATTGCACGGTGGTCCAGGCGCCGGGCAGCACGCCCTTCTTCATGTCGTCGGTGATCTTCGAGGATACGTCGACCAGCACCTTGTTGGTCGCGTATTCGGCCGGCCAGATCACGTCGAACAGCACCACGTCATAGCCACCGCCCGAGCCTTGGGCGAGCACGGTCTTGTCGTGCAGGCCTTCATAGGGAACGAATTCGAGGTTCACCTTGATGTCGGGGTTGGCCTTGGTGAAGGCCTCCGTCATCGAGCGCACGTCGGCCTCGCTATAGGCGGCCTGCGCCATGAAGAGGGCGTTCAAGGTGGTCTCGGCGAAGGCGTGGGGGACGAACAGCCCGCCGACGAACACCGCGCCCAGAAGTGTCTTACCGATCGATTTCAGCATTTGTCTTTCTCCCATTTCGACAGCTGCAAGTGGGCGGCGAAGCTTATGCCGCCGCTTTCTCGAATTGCATCGCGTGTGACCGGATCTGTCCTGAACGGCGCGCGGCGGGAGCTTGAGGCTTTGCCGTCTTCTTGTGGAGCCGCCCGGGTTTCACCTATTAAGTCAATTCGCTTGACTTAATTAGTCGATCAATCCTTTAATCGAGTCAAGAGGGGAAAAGACGGTGCACGATATCAGCCCGATCCGCGCCAAGAGCGGCACCAACCAGGAAGGCACCAGCGCGCACAACCGCCGTGTCATGATCGAGGCGCTGCGGCTCAACGGCGCGCTGTCGCGTGCCGACCTGGCGCGGGCGACGCAGCTTACCAAGCAGGCGGTTTCCAACATCATCGAGGATCTCGAGCGCGATGGGCTGGTTGTCGCGCTGGAAGCGGTGCGCAAGGGCAGGGGGCAGCCCTTCACACCATACCGGCTGGTGCCC
>NZ_RZSA01000486.1:0-4878 GCF_003998075.1 Mesorhizobium sp. M2A.F.Ca.ET.037.01.1.1
ATGTTGGCCAGCCCGAACACCGCGACGAACAGGATGATGGCGAACGCCGAGGAATAGCCGGTGCGCCAGCTTTCGAAGGCCTGCCGCTTCAGCGTGATCGAGGCGACCTCGGTGGTCGAGCCGGGTCCGCCGCCGGTCAAGAGGTTGACCATGTCGAACATCTTGAAGTTCTCGATGCCGCGGAACAGCACCGCCAGCATGATGAAGGGCAGCGCCATCGGCAGCGTGATCGACCAGAACTGCCGCCAGTTGGAGGCGCGGTCGACCTCGGCCGCCTCATAGATGTATTCGGGGATGGAGCGCAGGCCGGCGAGGCAGATCAGCATCACGTAGGGCGTCCACATCCAGGTGTCGACGATGATGATCGCCCACGGCGCCAGCTCGACATTGGACAGCATCTGCACATTCGTCGGCGGAATGCCGGTGACGAAGGAGATGACATAGGAGAACAGCCCGATCTGCGGCTCGTAGAGGAAGCGCCAGAAATTGCCGACCACCGCCGGCGACAGCATCATCGGCACCAGGATGATTGTGGTCCAGAAGGCATGGCCGCGGAACTTGCGGTCGATCAGCCAGGCCAGCGTGAAGCCGATCACCGTCTGCAGCAGGATCGTCCAGAACACGAAATGCGCCGTCGTCTGCATGGCGATCCAGATGTCGTGGTCGCCGAGGATGCGCTGGTAATTGGCGAGCCCGAGGTTCTTCACCACTTCGTTGGGGCGGTTGGCGCGGTAGTTGGTGAACGACAGATAGATCGCCCAGAACAGCGGGAAGATGTTGATGGCAAGCAACAGAAGGATCGTCGGCGAGATGAACAGCCAGGCGAGGCCCTTGTCGCTGATGCCCCGGATCCTCTTGGCCAACGGCTCCGGGGTCGCCCGGGCAACGTTGTCCGCAGTCCGATTGAGCATGGTAAGTCCTGCTTCGGTCACGGGTCAGTCTCGGCTATGGAATTTATCTGAACTGCGTCCCGTGCCAAGGGCGGCACGGGACGCCTCGATCAAGCTCGGGAGGAGCCTTACATCTTGCCGTCGTCCTGGAAGACCTGCGTCCAGTCCTTGACCAGGCCGTCGAGCGCGTCCTTGGCCGAGCCCTGGCCGGCCACGACATAGTCATGGAAGCGCTTCTGCGAGGCCTGCAGCAGCGGCGCGTAGCTCGGTTCGGCCCAGAAGTCCTTCACGATGGCCATCGAGTCGAGGAAGGCCTGCGCATAGGGCTGGCTGGAGGGGAACTTCGGGTCCTTCACCACGGAGTTCAGGCAGGAATAGCCGCCGAGTGACCACCACTTGGCCTGCACGTCCTTGTTGGCGAACCACTTGATGTATTTCAGCGCCGATTCCTGCTTGTCGGAGTAGGACACCACCGAAATGCCCTGGCCGCCGAGCTGCGCGAACTGATCGCCGTCGGGTCCCTTCGGATTGACGAAGTAGCCGATCTTGTCGCCGCCGACATTCTCGTCCTTCTGCAGGCCGGGCCAGGTGAAGGCGAAGTTCATATGCATCGCCACCTGTCCGGATTTGAAGGCGTCGACGCCTTCGCCCATGTAGCTGTTGGAGGCGCCGGGCGGCGTGCAGCAGTCATAGAGCGCCTTATAGAACTCCAGCCCCTTCACCGATTTCTCGGAGTTGACGAAGCCTTCCATCTCATAGGGCTTCTTCGGGTTTTCATACTGGAAGCCGTAGCTGTAGAGCACATCCATGGCGCCCATGGTGATGCCTTCCGAGCCGCGCTCGGTGTAGATCGAGGCGCCATAGACGGTCTTGCCGTCGATCTGACGCTTCTGGAAGAACTCCGCGATCTGCTTCAGCTGGTCGAAGGTGGTCGGCGCGGCCAGGTCCCAGCCATACTTCTCCTTGAATTCCTTCTGCAGCTCGGGCTTGGAGAACCAGTCCTTGCGATACGTCCAGCCGACGACGTCGCCCATCGCCGGCAGCGCCCAGTAGTTCGGCGTGTTCTTCGGCCATTCGGAATAGCCGACAACGGTTGCCGGCACGAAGTCGTCCATGCTGATCTTCTCCTTGTCGAAGAAGTCGTTCAGCTTGACGTAGTGGCCGTTCTCCGCGGCGCCGCCGATCCACTGGCTGTCGCCGATGATCAGGTCGCAGAGCTTGCCGTGCGAGTTGAGCTCGTTCAGGAAACGGTCGGCGTAGTTCGTCCACGGCACGAACTCGAACTTCATGCCGATGCCGGTTTCCTTGGTGAAGTCCTTGGACAGTTCCACAAGCGCGTTGGCCGGATCCCAGGCCGCCCAGCACAGCGTCAGGTCTTCCGCATGCGCGACGTTCGAGACGGCTGTCGACGCAAACATCGCCGAGGCCAGTCCCAACGCCAGTTTCAAGGTCGATTTCATGCCTTACCTCCCATTTGCGAAACGCGTCCGGATGACGGTTTCAAGAGCCCCTCAACCCTCGCTCCTCCGAGGGCCTAAACAGGCGCGCGCTATGCGTCGCCACGAAGCGCGATGCGCTGCCGATGTTTAGTAATTTGTTTAGTGATGCTCTTTTTACTAAACAACGCAAGCGAATTCGTTGCTGCGCCGCAGCATGCCAAAGCGCGTCATTGAAATCGTTGGGAAATGATCACCGGACCTGTTTCGGCCGCGGTCATCTGGCCCCGGTGGCAGGGCTGGGGCTTGCCATCACCGGCCGGATCGCCGGCGCCGGCGGCAGCAGCGCGCGTATGTCAGCGAAGGGGAAAATAGGCTCGAAGCGGAAAGCTTCCGCCAGCGCGCCGGAGGCGCCGTTGCACTGGCCGGCGCGAAACTCGTTCTGGAGGCGCGCCCGGTGCACATAATGCTCCGGGCCTTGCGACTGGTGCGCGCGGATCGCTTCAGCCTTGATCTCCCAATGCTGCGAGATCTCGACATAATGCGTCGGTGAAAAACCGGTGCCGCCGAGCGTGTCGGCATGCAGCACCGGCACCGCGAAGGACGCCGCGATGCGCACGCCGTCGGACAGCGCGCGGTGGTCGCCGTGATAGTCATAGGGCGCATGGGTGATCGCGAGGTCGGGCTTCACCTCGCCGATCAGCGCCTTCAGCGCCGCAATGAACGCGGCATCGGCGACGAGTTCGCCGTCGGGAAAGTCGAGGAAGCGCGGCTCGACGCCGAGCAGCCCTGCCGCCTTGGCCGCTTCCTTGCGCCGCAAGCGGGCGAGCGCCGCCGGGTCGCCCGTACCGCCCCTGGCACCATCAGTGGCTATCGCAAAATTGAGCTCTGCGCCTTGCGCGGCATAGGCGGCCAGCGTACCGAACATGAATATCTCGATGTCGTCGGGATGGGCGCCCAGCGCCAGTATCTTCACGTCTTCTCTCCCGGAAATGACATGCCGAACGGGATTCTGCTCGCCCTGATCGCCTATGCAAGCTATTCGTTCAGCGACGCCGTCATCAAGAGCCTGGGCGGGCAGTTCACCGTCTTCGAGATCGGCTTCTTCTCGACCCTGTTTGCCGGCTGCTTCCTGTTCTTCACCAAGCCCGGGGACGAGCGCTGGCGCGATTTCTGGCGCACCAAAAGGCCATGGGCGGTGCAAGCGCGCGCTCTGGCCGGCATCGTCTCTGGCGTGCTCGGCGTCTTTGCCTTCACCACTATTCCGCTGGCGGAAGTCTACGCGCTGATCTTCCTTGCGCCGTTGCTGGTCACCATCCTGTCGACAGTCATCCTCAAGGAGAAGGTCGGTCCCTGGCGGTGGCTCGCCGTGGTCGCCGGCTTTGCCGGCGTGATGCTGGTGGTGCGGCCGGGTTTTCGCGGATTTCATCTCGGCCATCTCGCCGCCTTCGCCAACGCCTTCCTCGCCGCCATCAGCGTCATCCTGATGCGCTCGCTCGCCCAGCAGGAAAAGCGCACGACGATCCTCGGCGCGCTGGTCGGCTACGGCCTTGTCTTCAACGGCGTCGGCGCGGCCGCCACCTCGTTCGCGCTACCCAATCTCGGGCAGCTGGTCTGGCTGATGATGGCGGGCCTCTTCACCGCCCGCGGGCAGCAGCTGCAATTGCTCGCAGTCAAATACGCGCCCGCGAACCGCATCGCGCCGACGCATTATTCGCAGATCGTCTGGGCGGTCATCCTCGGCGCGCTGTTCTTCCAGGAATATCCCGACTGGCTGTCGCTGGTCGGCCTGGCGGTGGTCGGCGCATCCGGCCTGCTGACCATGGTGCGCGAAGAAGTCCGGCTCGGCACCGTGCGCTGGAACCCGTTTTCGCGCACCAGGCTCTGAGCGCATACGTTGCATGGCGACCGCGACCGCTGATATGCGGGCGACATGATGACGAAACCCTTGCCGGAGCTTCCGGTCACAGCCGTGCTGCCGGCACTTGGCGAAGCGCTCTCCCAGCGGAACAGCGCCGTGCTGGTGGCGCCGCCCGGCGCCGGCAAGACGACGCTGGTGCCGCTGGCGCTGCTCGACGCGCCGTGGCTGGGGGAGGGCCGGATCGTGCTGCTCGAGCCGCGCCGGCTCGCCGCCCGCGCCGCCGCCCGCCGCATGGCTGAACTGCTGGGCGAGGAGCCGGGCGGCACGGTCGGCTACGCCATGCGCATGGAGAACCGCACCTCGGCACGGACAAAGATCCTGGTTGTCACCGAAGGCGTGCTCTCCCGCATGATCCTCGACGATCCGGAGCTGCCGGGGGTCTCGGCGGTGATCTTCGACGAATTTCACGAGCGCTCGCTCGACGGCGATTTCGGCCTGGCGCTGGCGCTCGACGTGCAGGGCGCGTTGCGGCCGGACCTGCGCCTGCTGGTCATGTCGGCGACGCTCGACGGCGCGCGCGTGGCGAAGCTTTTGTCCGAAGCGCCGGTGATCGAAAGCGAGGGCCGCGCCTTTCCGGTCGAGATCCGCTACGACGAACGGCCGGCAGGCACGGCGGTCGAGGACGCCATGG
>NZ_RZSA01000487.1:0-4860 GCF_003998075.1 Mesorhizobium sp. M2A.F.Ca.ET.037.01.1.1
GGACCCGCCAATGCTGCTCCGGATGTGGTCGGCGATCCCTTCGCGCGCGTTTTCCACGGCCGACGCAATGCGCGCGCCGAAGGGTGCCCCCGTTGGCGCAGTCGAAGCCGGAGCCAACAGCTTTGGATCGCCCAGGAAAAAGCCGCTGCCGCCGATGCCGCTAAAGTAGCTGTCGAAGGAAAAGTCATAGCTGTCCGGGCGTACCGGACCGGTCGGCGGCAGCAGCTTGGCATAGCCGGTCAGCATCGACCCTGCCGTCATGCCGGACGGGATCCTGCGCGCCGACAGCCGAACGCGGTCCGGCGCGTAGCGCAGCGTCGGGTGCTCGGTGGACATGAGATCGATGGTCAGCCGCACACGGCCATTGGCCATCGCTTCGGCGGTGACCAGGCGGCCGGTCAGCCGGGTCTGGATTTCGGACCCCAGCATCGGGGTCGCCATCCGCCAGGTCTCCACCTTGGCCGAGAGGAAGCCGAGCGCGCAGAAAAGCGATGCCATGAAGACAAGGTGCGTTTTCTGCCAGGAGCGCGACACCGCCGCGCAGACAGCCATCAGCGCCACCGCCGCAAGCGGCCTGTAGAGATCAGGCTCGGTGCTCAGCGAGAAGTAATAGATGACGCCGGCGGCCAGGAACACCGGCACCAGCAGAAAGCCGACGCCCCGGTCGATCTCGGTGCTGGCAGCGACCGCAACGCTTCGCCGCAGCGCGGGAAGCGAAACGCTGCCGAGCTGTTTGCGGATCCGGCCGCCGCCGGCTGTTGGCGAGACCGGCAGTACTGCGCCGTGGCCATCAGGCAGATGCTCGGCTGGTGCGCGCGGCTGCGGAAGCTGAATCGGCGGCGCCTCTTGGGGCTCGGCATGGGCAAACATCAGGCGCTCGCTGACGCCAGCTGTCGTTTCCCCGCCCTCCTCCGTACCCCGGCCACGTCCAGCCATCGGGTCTGCCCCTTGCGCCCCAGACCGCCTATGCTACATGAACGCGCAAAGCGCGAAAGCCCGCGCGAAATATGCCGTCTCAGCGCGCTTCTTCGAGAGTTCCATGTCCGACAAGGTCGTCACCCGTTTTGCCCCCTCGCCCACAGGCTACCTGCATATTGGCGGGGCGCGCACGGCGCTGTTCAACTGGCTCTATGCCAAGCACACCGGCGGCACGATGCTTTTGCGTATCGAGGACACCGATCGCGAGCGCTCCACCGAAGCCGCCACGGCCGCCATTCTGGACGGATTGACCTGGCTTGGCCTTTCCTGGGATGGCGACGCCGTCTCCCAGTTCGAGCGCGCCCCGCGCCATCGCGAGGTGGCCGAGGAGCTCGTGCGCCTGGGCAAAGCCTATTACAGCTATGAGACGCCGGCGGAGCTGGAGGCGATGCGCGAGGCGGCGAGAGCCAAGGGCCTGCCGCCGCGTTATAACGGACAGTGGCGCGACCGCGATCCCTCCGAGGCGCCGGCAGGCGTCAAGGGCGCCATCCGCATCAAGGCGCCGACCGAGGGCGAGACGGTCGTCCATGACCGCGTGCAGGGAGAGGTGCGCTTTCCCAACAAGGATCTCGACGACTTCATCATCCTGCGCTCGGACGGCAACCCGACCTACATGCATGCCGTCGTCGTCGACGACCACGACATGGGCGTCACCCACATCATCCGCGGCGACGATCACCTGACCAACGCCGCGCGCCAGACCGTGATCTACAACGCCATGGGCTGGGCGGTGCCGTCGATGTCGCATATCCCGCTGATCCACGGCGCCGACGGCGCCAAGCTGTCGAAGCGGCACGGCGCGCTGGGCGTCGAGGCCTATCGCGCCATGGGCTATTTGCCGGAAGCCTTGCTCAACTATTTGGCGCGGCTCGGCTGGAGCCATGGCGACGACGAGGTGATGTCGATCGAGGACATGATCGCCTGGTTCGACATCGGCGACGTCAACAAGGGCGCTGCCCGCTTCGACTTCGCCAAGCTCGAGGCGCTGAACGGCGTGCATATGCGCAAGATGGACGATCGCGCGCTGTTCGATATCTTCGTCGCCACTCTGCCCTATCTTGAAGGGGGTCCGGCGCTCGCCGCAAAGCTCGATGACAAGCGCAAGGCGCAGCTGCTTGCCGCTATGCCCGGCCTCAAGGAGCGGGCCAAGACCCTGGTGGAGCTGGTGGACGGCGCGGCTTTCCTGTTTGCCGGGCGGCCACTGCTCCTGGACGAGAAGGCAGCGGGCTTGCTCAGCGCGGATGCGCGCGCGATTCTGCGCGGCGCGCATGGCGCGTTGTCTTCTGTCCAGGGCGAGTGGAGCGCCGCCTCGGCGGAGGCTTCGATCCGCGAGTTCGCGCAGGCTGGCGGATACAAGCTTGGCGCGGTGGCCCAACCACTTCGAGCCGCGCTGACCGGCCGCAGCACATCGCCCGGCGTGTTCGACGTGCTGGCCGTGCTGGGCCGCCAGGAAAGCCTGGCGCGCATTGGAGATCAAATCGATTAGGAGCGGACTGGCCCAAGAAGATTGGCATTGAAAGGTGTGTTTCGCAGTGCAACATTAGGCCTTGGCCCAATTGGCACGCACCTCCTAAAATGCGGTGGCGAGTTCGCGCATTCCGGTGACTTCGACGTGTCGTTTGCAGGAATTGCTTTGCCGGCATGAGGATACAAAGGGAGTTTGAGAATGAGCGAAGCTGCGACAAAACTGGAACCGGGCAGCAAGGCGCACGAGTCGACCGCCAGGCTCGAACTCGCCGGCAAGACCCATGAATTCAAGGTGCGAAGCGGGTCGACTGGGCCTGACGTCATCGACATCGGCGCGCTCTACAGCACCACCGGCGCCTTCACCTACGACCCCGGCTTCACCTCCACCGCAAGCTGCGAGTCGGCAATCACCTTCATCGACGGCGACGCCGGCATCCTCTTGCATCGCGGCTATCCGATCGACCAGCTTGCCGAACATGGCGACTTCCTCGAAGTCTGTTACCTCCTGCTCTACGGGGAACTCCCGACCAAGGCGCAGAAGGAGGATTTCGACTATCGCGTGACGCGTCACACCATGGTGCACGAGCAGATGTCGCGCTTCTTCACCGGCTTCCGCCGCGACGCGCACCCGATGGCCGTCATGTGCGGCGTGGTCGGCGCGCTGTCGGCCTTCTACCACGACTCGACCGACATCTCGGACCCGTATCAGCGCATGGTCGCCTCGATGCGCCTGATCGCCAAGATGCCGACCATCGCGGCGATGGCCTACAAATACCATATCGGCCAGCCCTTCATTTATCCGAAGAACGATCTCGGCTTCGCCGCCAATTTCCTGCACATGTGCTTTGCCGTGCCGTGCGAGGAGTACAAGATCAATCCGGTGCTTGCGCGCGCCATGGAGCGCATCTTCATCCTGCACGCCGACCACGAGCAGAACGCCTCGACCTCGACGGTTCGCCTCGCCGGCTCTTCCGGCGCCAATCCGTTCGCCTGCATTGCCGCTGGCATCGCCTGCCTGTGGGGCCCGGCGCATGGCGGCGCCAACGAAGCGGCGCTGAACATGCTGGGCGAGATCGGCCATGTCGACCACATCCCGGAGTTTATTGCCCGGGCCAAGGACAAGAACGATCCGTTCCGGCTGATGGGCTTCGGTCACCGCGTCTACAAGAACTACGATCCGCGCGCCAAGATCATGCAGAAGACCGCGCATGAGGTGTTGGGCGAGCTCGGCATCAAGGACGATCCGTTGCTCGACATCGCGATGGAGCTGGAGAAGATCGCGCTAACCGACGCTTACTTCATCGAAAAGAAGCTCTACCCGAACGTCGACTTCTATTCCGGCATCACGCTGAAGGCGCTGGGCTTCCCCACAACCATGTTCACCGTTCTGTTCGCGGTCGCGCGCACCGTCGGCTGGATCGCGCAGTGGAAGGAAATGATCGAGGATCCGCACCAGAAGATCGGCCGCCCGCGCCAGCTCTACACCGGCGCCACCGAGCGCGACTACGTGCCGATTGCGAAAAGGTAATTGAGCGAATAGCGAGATAGCGAGTAGCGAATAGGGGAAGAAGACAAACCGATAGCCCCCACTCGCTATTCGCTACTCCCTATTCGCTCTCTTGATACACCCCATCGCAACTTCCGCGGCGATATCGCCGGAGGGCCGTTCAGTCGCCATGCGGCGGGCAATTTCGGCAAAGCCCGCCTTTTGCCAGGCGCGCATGCCGGTGTCGGCAAACAGGGCCTCAAGTTGCCGGGCAAGGTTTTCCGGCCGTACATACTGGTCGTAGAATTCCGGAATCAGCGTGCGGTCGGAAATCAGGTTGGGCAGCAGGGCCGACCAGGTCGTCACCATATGCTGCAGCAACTGGCGCGCAATCGGGTCCAGCTTATAGCAGGAAACCATCGGAACGCCTGCAAGCGCCAACTCGAGCGACACCGTTCCAGACGCGATCAATGCCGCATCGGCCTTGCCGAAGGCCTGCCATTTGCGCTCCGGCTCGATGATGATTTCCGGCTTGTCGTCCCAACTGGCGACCGAGGCCTTCACCAGCTCGGTGACATGCGGCACCGTCGGCAACAGCAGGCGCAGGCGATGGCCGCGTTGGCGCAGCGCCGACATCGCCTTGCCGAACGGTTCCATCAGCCGGCGGACCTCGCCGCGGCGCGAGCCGGGCAGCACCAGCACCGTCTTGACACGGTCGTCGGAGAGGTCGCGCGGCTGGCTCTGCGCCTTGGCGGCGCTAAGCACGCCCGGATCCCGCGTCAGCCGGTGACCGACATAAGTGCCCGGTGGTCCGCCGAGACGGGCAAGCGCCTTCACCTCGAACGGCAGGATGCACAGGATATGGTCGACATAGGGCTTCATCGCCACCGCCCTGCCCGGCCGCCAGGCCCATACGCTCGGGCAGACAT
>NZ_RZSA01000488.1:0-4859 GCF_003998075.1 Mesorhizobium sp. M2A.F.Ca.ET.037.01.1.1
GGCGACGCGGTGGAAGCGGAATGTTTTGCTTTCCTCGCCGTACGCGTGCTGCGCGGCCTTCCGATCAGCTTTCCGAGCACCACCGGCGCGCCAGAGCCGCTGCGCGGCGGAAAGCTCGCGGGGTAGTTCCTTAACACAGAAGTTTTGACCGGTTGGTTAGGGTGCGTTGGTAGATCCCACGCCTTGGCGATTGGCCGAGACGCCTGTCGCGGTCGTCATCCACGGGCGGAGCAAGGAGCGAAGCGACGCGCGCAGACCCGAGGATCCATGCCGTGAATTGGAAGCGCCGCGGCGGTCCAGAAATTCTGCACCGTTGCACACTTCGGTCCAGGTAACGGCATGGATTCTAGGGTCTGCGCGCGTCGCTGCGCTCCTTGCTCCGCCCTAGAATGACGAGGTTCAGAAGCCTCCAGCTCATCGCCAACGTTTGCGCCGACTACCCCAGCGGACGTTGATAGCCTTGACCGACAAGCCTGCAATGTTTCAAAACCAATGTGTTGAGGAACTAGTTTGTTTTGCGCAATTCCGGACGGAAAACCGCTCCACAATTCCCTGGAATTGCTCTAAGGCAGCTTCTTCTGCAGGAAGACGCGCCGGCGGCCGATCGGGAAATCCGGCAATTCGCCGAACGGCTGATAGCCCTCACGCCGATAGACCTTTTCGGCAATTGGATTGAACGTGTCGATCCAGGCGCCATGGCACCCGCGCGCGACAGCTTCCTGTTCGGCGGCGTCGAGCATGCCGGCGGCAACGCCTTTTCCGCGCAGCCTTTCGTCGACCCACAGCCACTGCACGTAAAGCCAGCCCCAGGCGGTGTAGCCGGATATGCCGGCAATGACGGCGTCATGCTCGTCGCGCACGAAGACAACGAGAGGCTTCCTGCCTGAGGGGCCGACGTCATCATCATTGAAAGCGGTGAGACTTTCGCCCAGGAAAGCAAGGTCCCGCGGCAGGGGCTCGGCGGTGATCTCGAGCGTCGTCTTCATCGGCTGCGACTCCGGTTCACAAGCCAGCCTTAGCGAAGGTGTGAACGCAGATGCAAGCCTATTGCCGGGTGGACGACCGCCATGCCGCCGCGCCCGCCGCCACCAGCATCAATCCAGCGGCGACCAGGGCGCTGTTGGCGAAGCCGAGGCTCGTGTAGAGCGGGCCGAAGCCTGCCGTGCCGACGGTGACCGCGAGATAGGTGACCGCGCTGTTCAGTCCCATGATGGTGCCGCGCCGCGACGGGTCGAGCGCGGTGAGGCGCATGACCAGCACGTTCAGCCCGAGATGGTTGGCCAAGCCCCAGACGGCGATCGTCGCGATCAAGGGGCCGAAGGCGGTGCTGGCCAGCGCGATCGCGACATAGACGGCGGCGACCAGCAGATAGGCGAAGGGCATGACGCGGCGCGCCCCGAGCCGATCGATGACGCCATCCAGCAAGGCGGCCGCGCCGAAGCCCAGGCCATAGGCGACCGCCGCCAGGCCATTGGCGCTTACCGGCTCGCCGAGGGCTTCATGGAGATGATCGCCAAGATAGCCATAGACGCCATAGAAGGCGATCATGAAGGCGCCGCAGGCAATGAGCAGCGGCAGAATGCCGGGAACAGCGAGCGCGCCGAGCGGCGACGGCGCGGGACCGCTTTTCCTAGTGTCGTGCAGAGAGCTCATCGCCAGGCCGGCAACAGCTGCTGCCGCCAGCAACGCCACCGCCGCGAAGACGGCCCGCCAATGGATGAGATCGGCGAGCACCGCGGACAGCGAGACGCCGGCGACCATCGAGAGCGTCCAGCCGGTCAGCACGACACCGATGGTGCCGCTCTCGCGGCCGGGCGGCGCGATCGCGGCCGAACTGGCGTAGATCGCCGGCATGGCGATGCCGGCGGCAATGCCGGCGACGAGCTGGGCCGCCACCAACGTCGTCACCGTCGGCGCCAACGCGCTGGCGACCAGCGCGATGGCCAGAAGCAGCAACGCGCCCTGCAACATGCGGCGCGCGCCGATGCGGTCGATATAGCGGGCAAGGAAGAGCGCGCTGGCCGATGTGCCGAGGCCGAAGGCGGCGGCAGCCGTCATCACCGCCGGCACGCTGGCGCCGAACGACGCCGCGACGGCAGGCGCGATCGGTCCCAGAACCAGCGAATTAGAACCGATGACGGCGATGCAGCCGGTCAGCAGATAGGCGGCGGCCGGAATCGGCGCGCGCGGCGCCAAGGTTATAAAAGTTGATTGATTGCTGTTCGACATATCATCATAATGACCGAATTAAATTCCGCATCAAAGGAGAATTTCCATATGGACGCAGAAACAGATGACATTCAGCGGAACAAGCAACCGGCCCGCGAGATCGACCCGATCGACCGAAAGATATTAGGCGTTCTCGTCGAGGACGCGACCATCAGCTACGCCGATCTGGGCGAGCGAGTCGGCCTGTCGCCGCCGGCGGCGCATGAGCGGGTCAAGCGGCTGAAGCGCAGCGGCGCCATCCGCGCCACCTCGGCGATCATCGATCCAAGGGCGGTGAAGAAGCCGCTGCTCGCCTTCGTGCATATCGACACAAGGGGCTGGGGCAAGACGCCGGAGCTGATGGCGGTCTCCAAATATCCGGAGGTCGAGGAGATCCACACGGTCGCCGGCGACACCTGCATGCTGCTCAAGGTGCGCACAGAGGACACGCGGGCGCTCGAAGGCCTGCTCGCCCGTCTCTACGACACGCCCGGCGTCACCTCGACGCGCAGCTACGTCGTGCTGTCGACCTATCTCGAGCGCCCGGTGCAGCCCGAAATCACGGGCGAATGGCCTGCGCCCAAGCATATGGCAAATCCCATGTATTAGGCCGTTGCCGGCTGATGGCGCCTCGAACGCGCCAGCAGATAGAAGGCCGCGACATGCGTGATCATCAGCAGCGGCACGTAGATGACCGGGATCGCGTAGGTCGCGCCCAACTGGCCGGCATGGCCAGGAAGGTCGAGCATGACGCCATGATAGTAATCGCCAACAAGGTCGATCACGCCCACGACATTGAAGGCGACGACGAGCAGCCAGAAGATCGCGGGCCGCTTCGCCGCGAGCAACGCCAGCATGGCGAGCAGGCCGGTGGCGAAGTCGCCATAGGCGGCGAAGCTTGCGAAGCCAGGAGCAAGGTCGGGGCCGACAACGCCCGGGATCAGGAAGACGAGCCCGAAGAAGCGAAAGCTGTGCAGCGTGGCGATCGCGCGCTGCGCTTCTACCGGCTCCATCGATCTCAGCCTCGGCCAGATATAGGCGGTGAAGCAAAGAAGCCATGGCACGTAGCCGAGCCCAAGTTGGATGTTCAGGATCATCGCCGGTGACATCCGCACCTCCTATAAAGCCTTGGGGGGAACGGCTTCGAACACTGCTGTCAGAATGCCCAGCCGCCCTTCCATGAGATTGCGCCCGAGATTGGTGGTGAGTTCGGCGAAACCCTGCCCCATGACGACGCCGAGATTGAGCGACGGCGGACCGGAGGCGCGGAGTTCGGCGAACCAGGCCTTGGCTATGGCCGTGTCGTCGCGGCGGACCAGCGTGCCGAAGCCGGCGGCTTCAACCACCTCGCAAGTCGCTTCTGCGGTCAGCAGGAAGCTTTCGCCCGGCGTCTTCGCCCACGGCACCGGATAAAGAGGATCGCCGCCATTCAGCACGACGTCGAAGGTGGCGAATTTTCCGCCGGGTTTCAGCACGCGCTTGATCTCGCGGTAGAGCAGCGGCCGATCGGCGATGTTCATCGCCACATGCTGCAGAAGCACGGCGTCGAAGCGGCCGTCCTCGAAGGGCAGCGCCAACGCACTGCCGGTCTCGAACGACACGCTGCCGTCCTGCCCGGTCCGCGCGGTCAGATAGCGCGCGGCTTCGACGAAGGGCTCGCTGAGATCGACGCCGGTCACCTTGCAGCCATAGGTCGCCTCCAGGAAGCGAGCTGGCCCGCCGACGCCCGATCCGACGTCGAGCACCGACATGCCGGTGGTGATGGCGGCAAGTTCGGCGAGCTCGGCGGTCGCGGCCAGCCCGCGGGTGTGGAACTGGTCTAGCGCCGCCAGTTGCTCGGGCTTCAGCCGCTCTTCCTCAGGCCCAAAGACCGCCAGCGCCGTCTTCAATCGATCGGTCAGGCCGGTCGCGCGATAGTGATCGCGCACGCGATCGAGTTCGTCGGTCATTGCCAATTCCCTTCAGGCTTCCAAGCTCATGGAAGAAATACAACCGCTTTCTGCGAACCACTATCCGCGATAATGTCGATGGGTCATGAAGCAGAACTTCACAGTCAGGCATGGCGCCCTCGACGGCGTCGAGGCCTTCTTGAGTGTCGCGAAACACCGCAATTTCCGCAAGGCGGCGGCCGAGCTTGCCGTCACCCCGTCAGCGATCAGCCAGGCGATACGCACGCTGGAGGCGCGCATCGGCGCCGCGCTCTTCATCCGCACGACGCGTAGCGTGGGTCTCACCGAAGCCGGCGAGCGCTTTTTCGCCCGCGCCCGGCCGGCCTTCGAGGAATTGATCGCCGCGAGCGAGATCGCGCGCGGGATGGGCGAGCGGCCGGCCGGGCTGTTGCGCCTTTCGGTGCCGCCGGCCGTGGTGCCGGTGTTGCTGGAGCCGATGATCGCCTCCTTCTGCCAGGCCTATCCAGAGATCGAGCTGGAGATCGTCGCCAGCGGCGAGTTGGCCGATCTCGCCGCCGAAGGATTCGATGCCGGCATTCGCATGGGCGATCTGATCGCGCCCGACATGGTCGCGGTGCGGCTGACGCCGTCCTTCCCGATGGTAGTGGTCGGCAGTCCCGACTATCTGCGCCGGCGCGCGGCGCCGGAGCGCATCGAGGATTTGCGTGACCATGCCTGCCTGCGCCTACGCCGCTCCAACGG